>JBOHED010000647.1:0-37478 GCA_050700915.1 Actinopolymorphaceae bacterium
CGCAGCGACAACGCGAAGACGAAGGCGACAACGTGAGCACGAAGACAACCGACCGACACCGGCCCGAGCAGAACTACATCCTCATCCTCGGCGACGCCTACGTCCTCATTTTCAATGTCGGGCAACAAGTGGGACGTCGTAGCGGGCGGCAAGGTCCTTGATGGTGGGGAGTTGGTCGCCTGTCTTGAGGATGCCGGACGCGATGGCGCCGCGCAGGTCGGCGGCGATCTTCTCGTACGGTCCGCGCGGTTCGGCAGGTTTCTGCGCTGGCTGCCCGGCCTCTAGCGATGTCACGTGGGTCTCGGACGCTTGGCGGCGTGATGCCATGCGGGTTGTCAGGGTCTTGCGGCGCGTTGGTCGGCTTCGGATGACCAGACGGCATAGACGCGGAGCGTGGTGGCGCCGCCACCGTCGTGGCCGAGCCGGCCAGCAATCGTACGGACGTCGACGCCGGCGCGAAGTAGTTCAGTCGCTGAGTAGTGCCGAAGCTTGTGCAGAGTGGTCTCGATGCCGAGCCGCTGGACCATCCGGTCATACCGCTGGGTCACCGAGGCCGGCACGAGCGGCGTGCTGACGTCGGGGGAGTGGGAGAAGATGTACGTGCCCGGGCCGAGTCGAAGGTCAAGACTCTGCGCTCGTTCGATGCCGCGTGCACAGTGTTCTCTGAGGACCTTGACTGTTTCGGCGTCGAGGACGATCCGTCGTTGCTGGTGGGTCTTGGTGTCCTTCTCCTTCAGGCTTCCGTCGTCGTCGGCGTAGAGCGCACGACGCAGTGTGACAAGGAGGAGTCGAGGTCAACGGTGGACCATCCCAGAGCGCAGAGCTCCCCTCGGCGTGCGCCGGTGGTCATCGCGGTCCAGACGAAAGCGCCCCAGTCCGGGTCGCGTCGGAACGCTTCCTCGACGATACGTGCCGCGTCCTGCGCCGATGGCGGCTGAGGGTCCGGGGTCGGCAGGCGGGCGGTTCGGCGCTATCTGCTGGGTTGAGTGCGATCCAACCCCACCGCACGGCGCGCTGGAAGGCAGAGCTGAGGATCCAGTGGACACCCCGAATGCTCGAGTCGGAGAGTGGACGGCACTGGTGTGGCTTGCAGGTCCGTTGGCAGTGTCGGCAATCGGCATCGGGAGGTGAGCACGGATCACCGTCGTGCTCGTCGCAGGTGTGGTTCCACGTCGTCCGGTGCTGTAGGTGCCGGCGGCCGCGGCAGTGGTCGCGACATCTCCGGAGGTCGGCGTACAGCGACTCAAGGATCTCAGCGTCGGTTCGACCGACCTGCGTCGTGCCCAGTAGCGGCCGGATATGTTTGTTGATCTTTGTCAGGTAGCCGCGTCGGGTGCTCGTCTCCACATCTAGAACTTCGAGCCACCTATCGAGCAGCTGGTTGAGGGTTGCGGACGTCTTCGGATTGCGCCGCTGATCGACTTGGGCGAGGAGGCGAGTGAGTGCCTTCTCTGCTGAGTCACCAACCTTCTTTCCAGGTGCGATCGTCTCCGTGAGATAGCGCCGGGTCTTCGTCACTGGGTCGATGCCTGCGTAGACCTTGACCCGAAGGGCACCGGACGGCAGCTCCTCGATGCTCCCGCGCCGACGGTTCCGGCGCTGGTCAACGGTGGCGCGCCCGGGAGGATTCGAACCTCCGACCAACGGATTAGAAGTCCGGTGCTCTATCCACTGAGCTACGGGCGCGGGCGCGGCTAGAACTCTACCGAGGAGCGGAACTGATCGTTCCCTGGACCGGGTGGCTGCCCGGCACGACCCGACCGCCGTGAGGGCGTACCGTCGGTGTCGGCAACCTTCGGGCGAGAAGGGAAACGACATGGCGGACGCCACGATCATGGTCCGGCTGGCCTATGGCGACGACGGACTCGACGTACGCCTGCCCGCCGAGCGCACCGCGCTGGTCCAGCCGCGCTACCGTCCCGGGGTTGCCGACCCGGGCGCCACCCTTACCGAAGCCCTCCGCCGTCCGGTGGCCGGACCGCCGCTGCGTGAAATGGTCCGCAAGGGCCAGACAGTCGCCATCTCCGCGTGCGACATCACCCGGCCGCAGCCCCGGCAGCTGATGATCCCGGCCGTACTCGCCGAGCTGGCCGCGGTCGTACGCCCGGATGACATCACCATCCTGGTCGCCACCGGCACGCATCGGGCCAACACCGACGCCGAGCTGCGCGCGATGTTCGGCGACGAGGTGGCAGGTAGCGTCCGGATCCTCAACCACGACGCGCGAAACGACGCGGATCTCGTCTGGTGCGGACGCCACGGCGAGGATGTGCCCGTGTGGCTCAACCGGGCCTGGGTCGACGCCGACGTACGCCTCACGACAGGGTTCGTCGAGCCGCACTTCTTCGCTGGCTTCTCCGGCGGACCCAAGCTGGTGGCGCCGGGTCTGGCCGGACTGCAGACCGTACTGACCCTGCACGACGCCGTTCGGATCGGCGACCCGCGCGCCACCTGGGGGATCATCGAGGGCAACCCCGTGCACGACGACGTACGAGCGATCGCCGCGGCCACCGGGGTCGACTTCGCGTTCGACGTGATCCTCAACCGTGACCAGGAGATCGTCGGTGCGTACGCGGGGGAGCTGTTCGCCATGCACCGGGCGGCGTGCGCGGCGGCGAAGGACAACGCGATGGCGCCGGTCGACGCGGCGTTCGACGTCGTACTGACCACCAACTCCGGTTTCCCGCTCGACCAGAACCTCTACCAGGCTGTCAAGGGGATGTCTGCCGCGGCGGAGGTCGTACGGCCGGGTGGCGTGATCGTGTGCGCGGCGGAGTGCCGCGACGGATTCCCCGACCACGGCTCCTACCGTGAGGTGCTCACCTCGGCACCGTCGCCCGAGTCGTTGCTCGAACGCATCGCCGCCCGCAGCCACACGGTCCCCGACCAGTGGCAGGTGCAGGTCCAGGCGAGGATCCAGGCGAAGGCCCGCGTGGTGGTCCACAGTGCGTACCTGTCGGCGGACGACCTGCGCGCGGCCCACCTGGACCACACTGCCGACGTCGAGAAGACAGTGGCGGAGGCGCTCCACGCCGCCGGCGACAGCGCGCGGGTCTGCGTACTCCCGGAGGGCCCGCAGACAATCCCCTACCTGGCTGGCTGATCCGGGCGGGCTGATCCGACGATGTGACCTCGCCTCCTACGACCGCATTTTGTCCACAGCAGCCGTTTCGGCATGGTTTTCCACACCCTGCTTCGGCCGGGACCCCCGGCTGATCGTGACCCGCCATCGTGGTGACCACAGCTCACGAGAAGGGTCAGACATGAACGAGACGATGATCAGCATCGCCGGCAACGTCGCCACCGAGATCCGGTTCCTACGCTCTGATCGCGGCACTCCACTGGCGTCGTTCCGGCTCGCATCGACTCCGCGGCGCTACGACCGGAGTCAGGGTGGCTGGGTCGACGGTCGCACGACGTACGTCACGTGAGTTCAGATTAAGCACGGTCAGTGCTACCGTCAAGCGCATGCGCGCTGTCACGTATCTGCGGATCTCTGATGACCGGACCGGCCGGGCTGCCGGCGTGACCCGGCAGGGCGAGGACTGTGACCACCTCGCCGACGCGTCCGGGTGGCCGATCGTCGACCGCTTCGTCGACAACGACGTGAGCGCGAGCAACGGCAAGCCGCGTCCTGAGTATCAGCGGATGCTCGCCGCCATCCGTGCCGGCAATGTAGACGCTGTCATCGCGTGGCATCCCGATCGGCTGTACCGGCGTCCTGCCGACCTCGAGGAGCTGATCGAGATCACCGAGCGGCAACGCGTCACGATCCGCACGGTGCGTGCCGGCGAGCTCGATTTATCGACGCCAACCGGGCGCATGGTGGCTCGGATCCTCGGTGATGTTGCTCGGCACGAGATCGAGCACAAGACCGACCGTTGGCAACGATCGGTGATCCAAAACCGTCGGGCAGGGGAGTGGTCCAACAGCCGCGACCGACTGTTCGGGTACAACCGCGACGGCGAAATCAACCCGGACGAGGCCGAGCGATTGCGGTGGATCTGCGCGCAGCTGATCAGCGGCCGGTCAATGCTGCGCGTCCTGCAGCAGCTCAACGACGAGGGCGTGCTGACCACCCGCGGCAACACGTGGGCGACCAGCGTGCTGCGCCGCTTGCTGCTCAACCCGAGGATTGCCGGGCACGCCACCCACAAGGGCGAGGTCGTCGGCCGCGGCACGTGGGAGCCGATCCTCGACGACGCCACGTGGGAAGCGGTCAAGGCGCGTCTGCATCCGTACCGAGCCCGCCCGGTGCGCAAGGCGATCCTGCTCGGCCGGGTGTACTGCTGGAACCCTCGCGAGAACGGCAAGCCGTGCGCGACCCGAATGGTGACCGGCGGGCGCAGTCGAAAGACCCACTCGGGCAGCCGCATTTACGAGTGCCCGCGGACGCCGCCCTACGACACCGGGTGCCGTGGGCTCACCGTCGCCGCCGAGCCGCTCGAGCTCTACGTCGAGACGTTCGCCAAAGCGCAGCTCGACGATCCCCGGTTCGTCGCCCAGGTCGAGGCTCGCCGGGCCGAGGGGGGCCGGGTCGCCGCCGCGCGCAGTGAAGTCGACGCGCTGGGCGCCCGATTGGCCGAGCTCGAAAGCGAGCTCGCGACTGCCGGCGGACGAGCGGCGAGCGCGATTGTCGCGGCTATTGGCGTTGTCGAGCGCGACCTCGACGCTGCACGCGCCCGCCTTGCTGCCACGTTCCCGGCCGCGCTGCCAGACATCACCGTCGGATGGCCGACCAACGTTGAGACGCGCGCCGCGCTGATCGGACTCACCTTGGCGCGGGTGCGCATCCTCCCGAACCCACCGCCGGGCGGCGGCAAGTTCAACCCCGACCGGGTGCGGATCGACCCACCGTGGTGACGATGCTCGTCAATATCCCGTCAGCTTCGTTTCACCTTGTTTCATTAACATTTTGTGGCGCGCCGAGAGCGTCTGGCGTCTCGCGCATGTGTAATATGGCGCTTACAACTGAACGCATGAGCAGCTAAGCCCCGAGGGGCGCCTACCTGGCGCGATGCCA
The DNA here is from genome assembly GCA_050700915.1 of Actinopolymorphaceae bacterium. Lineage (GTDB taxonomy): Bacteria > Actinomycetota > Actinomycetes > Propionibacteriales > Actinopolymorphaceae > Thermasporomyces. Next base: position 5,024 of record JBOHED010000647.1, read on the forward strand.
GGTGCCGCACGGTTAATGAGGCGCAGGTAAGGGCTGGCGGATTACCGGCGCGATGCCGGGCCGCGGGAAGGCGCGACGCCGACCGAGCAGAGCGGACCCAACAGGACGGGTCTGCCTACTTGGCTCGGCGTTTCTGCTTTCCGGAGGGAGATCCGTCGCCATGTCTTACCGTGGGGATACCATCCCGGCCCGCGCAGGGCACATGCGTAGCGCCGCTGATCGGCACGCAAGAGATCCGATCAAGCGCGCTAAAGCCGCTCGCATCGTTCGCGCCGCTTTGAGCCGCGGTCTGCTCACAGCCGCCGATCTCGAGGGCCCGATTGTCCGCCCCGAGGACCTCCACGTGCACGAGGGCGGTGGTCAGCGTGACAAGGCCGCCTGACAAAGGGAATCGCCGCCCGGACGGGAGACCGAGCGGCGACCAGATGACGACCGGCGAGGAAGTCAGAACAACGATAACCGACGCCGCCCCCATCCCTCGCCAACGTCGCCAGTGTCGCGACGCCGCACGGTTCAGGGCCGCGGGAGTCATCTACTGCCGGTGGCACGGCTGCCCGCTCTGCTACCTCGACGACGGATACGGCGGCGACTGTGACCGCTGCACTCGGCTCGCGGCTGCGCTCTACCGCGCCGAGTGGCCCGAGACGGTCGTCGACCCGACCACCGGCCATGACGGCGAGGACTGCACGCACTGCACGGTTTGTGACGCGTGCCGAGGCTCGGCTGCCGTCTGCTCGGAGTGCGGCCGTTGTGCCGCGCATGCCGCCGACTGCTGGCAGTGCGGGGGTGGGGCATGAGCCAATACCCGCCCCAACTTTCGGGGAACGTCGTTCAGTTGCCGACGGGCCAGGCACCAACCCGCATCGGTGACGCGCCCGCCAAGCCGCCGAGGCCGAACCCGATCGCGATCCTGACGAGGCACTTCGAGACCGCGTACCGACTCGTCAACGACAGTGGGCGTGCGTACGCCATACCCGGCCGGGTCTCCGGGCACCAACTTGAGGCCGAGGGCACGCCCGGCGTTGCGCTCCCCGTTGGCGCCGAGCTGCGCCGCAAGATCGTGCGCGTCGCGCGCCACAAGGACGGTTGCGGCATGATCGGCCGCGAGGTCGCCGACAAGGTGCTGCTGCAGCTCGAGGCGAAGGCATTCGAGACCCCGCCAACACCGCTCTCGTTGCGGTTCGCCGAGCGCCCAAGCACGCCGCACGACGTCTCGCCGCGGGTGTGGCTCGACCTCGGCCGCGCCGATGGTCAGTCGATCGTCGTACGGCGAGACGGGTGGCGAATCGAGCCCGGTCAAGGGCACCCCGAGGTCGTCTGGCGTCGTACGAAGGCGACCGGGGGCGAGCTACCAATGCCGGTACACGGCGGGCGGCTCGTCGACCTCGCACCGCTGCTCGACCTCGATCCTGACGGCGACGTGTTCGCCTGCCTGCTCGGGTGGGTGCTCGGGCTGCCGTTTGTGTCGTCGGTGCGGCCCGGCATCCTGCTGCTCGGCCCGCCCGGCTCGGGCAAGTCGACCCGGTTGCGCCTGGCGGCGTCGGTGTTCGAACCGTCCGATATCGAGGCGCTCGGCAAGGCGTTCGGCCGCAATATCGACAACGACGAAGTGCGGGCGCTGCATCGAGCCGTGCCGCTGTGGGACAACCTCGGATCGGTCTCGACCACGGCGAGCGATTCGTTTTGTTGTCTGGTCACTGGCACCGCTCGCGAGGGGCGCACGCTCTACACCAACGACGAGATCAGCACGCAACCGATCCGCCGGCCGATCGGTATGACGGCGGTTGGGCAGCCGGCGGGATTCCAACCCGACGCCCTCGACCGGCTGATCGTGCTCGAGGCGCCGCCCGTTGTCTACAAGGACGACGCCACCGTGCAAACGGGCATTCGACGCAGCGCTGCCGAGGGTGCTCGGGGCGGTCCTCGACGCCGGTCGGTCGCGCTGCGCTGGCGGGCTCAAGTGAAGGCACCGACTCGGTACCGCATGGCGGCGCACGCGCACCTACTGACGGCGCTCGACGCCGCGGTTGAGGCTGGCGAGCTGCCCGGCTGTCCGCGCGGTCTGCTCGATCGATACGGCACTGCCATGCGCGAAACGCGGGCCAAGACTGTGCGCGACGACAGTTTCGGTGGTCCGCTGCTCGACCTGCTGGAGAAGCAGCCGGACGGGACGTGGCAGGGCACTGCAACCGAGCTGCTCGGCGCGGTCGCGTGGGCGACTGGGGCCGACAGATTCGCCCCGGGGTGGCCCAAGACAGCGCGTGCCGTACCGAACGCCTTGAACCACCTTCGCGGCGGTCTTGCCGACCACGGCGCGACGTGGACGACCACCACAGTGCGGGGCAACACCACCCCAAAGGGCACCCCCTACTCACCCTGGCTGACCTGCGCTTACTCGCCAGGGGGTGCCCGTGGTGCCCGTGGTGCCCTTTGTCCGGGCACCTTGTCTGTTCTGAAATAAAACGTCAGAGAGTAGTGACCCGGGAGTGCCGTTACAGAGCGCAAAACCCGCAAGGTGCCCGGGCGAGGGGCACCACGGGCACCACGGGCACCCCTTCTTGCCGGCGAACACACTGCGTCACCAAAACGGAAGGACTGACCATGCCGATCACCACCCCAGAATCGGGCGACGAGCTCGGCCGCTACCGAGCCGTACGCGACTCGATCAGCCGCAAGAGCCTGCAGTTGGTCGAGCTGTCCCGGCGCATCGACCCGGCAACCGGACGGCCCTTGCCCGACGATGCGCCTGACCCGGCGGTCGACCTGACTGAGCGCCTCGGCGGCGACGGACCGGAGGCGGCATGAGCACCCCGGGCGACCGCACGCCGCAGACCATCACCCGCATCACCTCATTCGGTGTCGAGGTTGGCGTGCCGTACGTCAAGTTTTCCGACCGCGATGCCGAGACCCCCGATTCGACCTACTCGACCGAACACGACCAGAAAGGCGCCGACCATGGCGACGAAGACCGCACCGAAAACTGACACCGCCGCCCGCCTCGCCGAGATCGAGGCCCAAGCCGCCCGGCTACGCGAGCAGGCCGACCGCGAGCAGATCGAACGCGACCGAGCTGCCGGCGAGGAAGCTGCCCGCCACGACGCCGCCGCCCACGCGTGGTGGCTCGAGCGGCAGCGCACTTTCACTGACCGCACCCGCGGTGTAATCGATGAGGCGTGGCGTAACTTCCGGGAGGCAGTCCGGCAAGGTCGCCCCGACACGCTCGCGGCATGGGTTGCGTACCGACGGGCGGTCACCGTGGTGCAAGGCGAGCTGCGGGCCATCCGCGTGTACTTCGTCACCCACCAGCGTGCCGCCGCCGAGGCTGCGCTCGAGCAGTATCGCCGCGTGCATGAGCAGGGTTTCGTGCTGGCACAGGTGCAGGTACCCCGGGACCTCGACCCGGGTGAGTACCGGGACCGCCTGGCGGCTTACAACCGTGCGGCCAGTGAGTACGAAGGCCGTGAGTTTGCCGACGACGCACCACCCCGCCCCAACGAGCTGACCGAGCCGCCCCGGCTACCCGCCACGCTCGGCCTGGACGTGCCCACGCCCGACCCACACGGCGTACACAGCTACGGCGCAGCGGTCGACGCTGTGGTCACGCAGCTCGAGCAAGAGGCCGCCGCCGACGCCGAGGCAGCCCGACGGGCCGAGCTCGACGCGCTCTAACCGGTGGGGGCATACCCCCTCGGCCCACCAAGGCCGGAACCGCGGAGGAGCGTTCTGCCACCTCAGCCGTGCCTAGTGATCAAGATGGGAGGTCCGCGATGGACCACGAAAGTCGCCGCCGCCAGGTCGAGGCGCTGCGCGCTGAGGGGCTGTCGTTTCGGGAGGTCGGTCGTCGCCTCGGTATCAGCCATGAGCAGGCGAGACGAGCCGTCACCGTGACAGCGTTGTCGCAGGTCAGGCCACCACTCGAGCTCGACCAGCGCGGCGCGGCGTTCCGGTCCTACGTCGAGTCGACGTTCGACCTCGACCGGTCTGAGCTTGAGCTGCTCACGCAGGTCTGCCGGCTGCTCGACATGGCCGACCGGCTGCAACGGCAGGTCGACACCGACGGCGTGACGGTGCTCAACGCCCGCAGCGAGCAGCGAGCGCACCCGGCCCTCGTTGAGCTACGGCAGGTGTCGCTCGCACTCGGCCGGCTGCTCGCACAGCTGGAAATCCCGGGCGAGGACGAGCAGCGGACCAAGCCGGTTATCCGGTCAGGGTGGTCGCGTCGAGGCGAGAACGCCGCCCGTGCCCGGTGGGGCTCGACCATCCCGGCGCTGCGTGAGGGGGCCGGCGAGTGAGGCTCAAGCGCGCCGCCACGCCGGTGCAGTCCAGCGCCCCGCCCGAGCTGCTCGACCTCGACGCCGAGGTCTGGCACGACCGGCGGGCGTACACCGCGTACATGAGCGCGCGGGGTTGGCTGCTGCCGACGAGAGAGCGCATGGGGGCCGACTCCCACCCCCGTCAGCGTCGCACCCATGCCGCGATGGCGTGGGGCACCGCGTACGGAATCACCAGGGCCGACGGGCGATCTGTCGACCTGCACCGGCTGCGCGCCATGGGGGTCTACGGATGACCAACACTGTCACGGCGTCAAAGTCACGCGTCAGCGCGGTACCTGTCCGGGCGCCGACGCGATCCATGGTCGAGGAGGCGGGACCATCCTTTCCCCGTCGAGGAGCCGGCCAGCGCCGTATCTCGCCCCGGGCCGGCTGTGTCGATGCGATGTCAACCGGCCCGGCTCGGGGCACCAAACCACGGTGTCACCTGCTTAGCCCCTAGTCGGCTCGCCGGGAGATCCGCGAGTTCCCACACGCAGTCGCACCTCGGCTGGCAGCATGATCGGCATGGACAGCGCTTGGGCGCCCGTCGTGTCGGGCGTAGCGGGTGGAGTCATCGCGGCCGTGGTGACAGTGCTGGCGGGGTCTCTTGAGTGGCGGCGTAGAAGGGCCGACCAGATGCAGGCACGGCGGCTGGAGCTGCAGGCAGCCCGAGACCAGGAGGTTCGGACGGCGCTGCGGAACCTCCGCGTAGTCCACACCCATGCCGCCGTCCGCGCGAACGACCTCGCGAACGGACACGTAGACGGCGCCGATGCGTTAGACCTCCGGAAGTTCGCCGATGCGTTCAGCACGACCTACACCGAGTGCGTCATCGCGCAGGAAGAGCTCCGAAGCCTGTGCGCGTCAACGGAGGTCCACGACAGCGTGGACACCCTCGTCGCCGAGGTGCGCCGACTCGTCGACCTCGCAAACGAGCCGCCGGACGACCTCGCGCGGGCGGTCAACAAGCTCTCGAAGAGCGTTCGAACCCACCTGCGGACCATCAGTGCCCATGTGGACGCCGAACTCCGGAATATCAAAGACGCTTGACAGCGTGCGATACAGGCGGCCGGCTCGGTGCGCACACCCCGACAGACACCTTTGATCAACCGAATATCCGGCGCGTGGCGTGCTGCAAGTCCAGGTGCGCGAGCACGTTGCCGCCGGCCGTACGGCACCACGCACCGATGTCCGCCCGGCACTTGGGGCACACCCGCGAGAGCACACGCGCGGTCGTGGCGAGGTCGTGCTCGGTGTAGCCCTGCGCACGCAGCCGACCGTCCCAGACCCAATCGAGCCGGACCGAGTCGAGCGGGTGCGTGTCGTCGCAACTCATCGGGTTACCACCGTCCACAGCACCCCGAGCGCCGCGCATACCAGGAACGTCGCGATCCGCCATCGCACCGTCTCGCCTCCCGTGTTGAGGGTGCGGGCGATCCGCCTCCGAACCCCCCGCACCCGGCCATGTGGGTGTGGCTCGGCGACCAGGACCACGGGGGCTGTGTCGACCGGTCGCCGTGCCACAGGGCACGACGGTAGAAGCGCGCCGAGGCGGGAACGGGTACAGCGAGTACCCGGTGACGGGGTGTACCCCGGTTAGTCGTGCACGCTGATCCGGGAGGCGATCCGCTCGACATCCTCGCGGGTCGATGGCGGCACGATCCGCAGCAGCTCACGAGTCAACAGCCGCGCTGGCGGGGAGTAGACCACCGTCTCTAGCGACGCGTCGACAGCTTGGGCGAGCAGGTGCGTAGCACTGATGTCCTCGCCGCTCTGCCGGTATCCGCGGGCCAGCTCGAGCAGGTGCCGCGCCCGCCGCTCCGTCGACGGGATCGACGCCGGGTCGAGGTTAGCCGCGAGCCTGCGCGCCTCGTCGCCACGGCCCATCGCGACGGCCAGCATGACCGCGTACACGTCCACGATGGCCCGGCCCACCCTGGTGTACGGGTGGGCGTATCCGGCCGGCAGGAGCCGCTCTGTGGTTTCCCGTGCGGTCTCCCACCGTGACCACGCCGACTCGTCACCGGAGCGAGCGAGGGTGAGCGCCGCGCACAGCTCCAGGTCGACGTACGCAGCGGCATACTCCTGGTCGGCGTCGATGCGGTCGCGGACGAGCGGCACGGCCTGGTCGATCTCGAGCACGGCGTCCTCGTGATGGCCGATCGCTCGCACAAGGTGGGCGTAGTACCAGGAGGCGCGGGCCCGGGACAGCGGGTTGTCGGCTGCTTGCGCGGCGGAGACGGCACGGTCGGCGGACATCCAGCACAGCTCGCGGTCGCCATGCCAGGCGAGCCACGCCTGGGTCAGGTGGTAGGTCTCGGCGAGTAGCCGGTTCGCCTCACGCCGGTCTGCGCCTTCGACGGATGCAGCGTGCCGGGCGTCACGGATCAGCCCGGGCAGTACCTTGCCGGTCTCGGTGCGCTGCTTCGTCGAGGTGTGCCACGTCTGCCACGCCGAGTCGAGCGCAGCGCGAATGTAACCATTGCTCTGCGCCTGCCCATCGCTGCCGGTGTGCAGCAGAAGCGCCCGCCGGACCTCGGGCAGCGCCTCGTGACTCGGTCGCTGCAGAACCGAGTACGGCACCTCGGAGCCGAACAGCGCCGACAGATCCTTGATATTGAGCGCTCGGGCGGCACGGACCGCCATCGTCAGCGTGAGCTCGCGGCGCCCGTTCTCAATCGCCTTGACGGACTCTGGCGAGCAGCCCATCAGGCCGGCCAGCTGGGGGCGAGACTTGCCCGCCGCTTCGCGGAAGATTCGGAGTCGGGCACCTGGGGACGTGTCATCGCTCATGGGGGCTCTCCCTCGCACGGTTAACGATCAGGGTACAGATGTACCCCTCGACCGTCACGGGTTCGACCAGCATGAGAAAAGGTCCGACCCAGGGCACCCGACCAAAACGGGGTGGCGACGTAGAGAAGGGCGGCCCCGCTGTGAGCCCCCGGGACCGCCCTTGCTGCTCTCCCCTGAGAAAAGAAGCGATGCCCACCCTACGCGTCGTTGAGCGCCTCGACCTGCCGCACCGTGCCGCCCGCTGCGACGGCATAGAGCTCGATCCGGAGCAGGGCACGGATGCGCCTTGGCACGCGGAGCGCCGCGCGGAGGACGGTCGGCTCGTCGGGCACAACCGCCGCGTACCGTGTCACGGCCGGATCGTGCTCGTTGGTCATCCGGCGCAGGAGTTGGCCGTACATCGTGTCCGCGTCGAGTCCGGGCGCTTGTGTGCTGCCTTTCGCTTCGGCGTAGAGCCGCTCGTCGGCTCGGGTAGCGAGGACGTCGCAGTGCGCGGCTTCACGGATTGTCGACCATCCATCCGCGGCGAGATAGGCGCAGAAGGCGTCGATGACTCGGTCCTCGCTCGGCATCACAGACGCCCCTTTCCAAGCGTCGGCAGCCCGCCGGACATGACGCGTACGCCGGACTCAACGTTCACGGTCACGGGCCCCTCCTGCGGGACGATGGGCACCGGGCGCAGAAAGCCAGACGTACGCCTCCGAAGCCTTCGTGCCCAGCGGTCGCGATCTTTCCGGAGGGCGAAGTGTCGGGTCGACCAGCCTTCGGGGGCGTGGCTGATGTTCCACACCGGGCTCTCGGTCGCGATGGCTGCCCGTTCGGCCTGCTCGGCCTCCAGCCGGCCCGCGTGTCGTTCGGTGGTGATCCGGGCGACCGTCCACCGCCACCATGGCTGCGAAATGTCGCTGCAGTGCTGCACGTGCCGCTGCTCGACGTCGTAAGAGACGCCGACGTACAGCAGCCGGTCGTCGCGGTCGTAGGCCCGGTACAGGTAGCAGGGCCGGTCGATGTCGGCGGGTCGTGGTTTGCCTGCCGCGGCGAGTGCCTCGTCCTCTGGAACCCCGTAGGCCCTGGCGAAGCGCAGCACGGTCGTCGCCGATGGCCCGCCATCCCTGGCCCACCGCTGGACGGATGCGCGAGTCATCCCGAGCTTTTCGGCGATCAGGCCGTTGTGGTCGTCGGTCACCGTGTTGACGTAGCGACGCCAGGCTGAGACTGGGAACAGCTGGGGCGGGTGCGAGCCGACCAGCGTGCCCTGGCGGCCCACGTAGCGGGTGATCAGCCCCTCGGCCTGTAGCTCGGCCAGGGCGGCCCGCATCGCGGTGATGCCGAGCCCGTAGGTGGCCGCAAGGGATTCTTCGGCCGGGAGCTTGGACCCGTCGGGCAGATCCCCCGTCTGGATCCGGCGGCGGAGGTCGGCGGCCGCGTCGCGCCACTTCTCCTGCCGCTGGATCGTCGGGAGTCTGCCCTCGCGTCGTTCGCGGCAGTAGTGGGTCATGCACCAGCCCCGGGCGTAGTGCGGGCGGGGGCAGCCGGACTCGCGGCAGCGTCGCTGTCCGGTCATGGGCGGGGCCTCCTGTAGGGCGTGAAGGTGCACCGGCCCCCGCCGGGGAAGGACCTAGCGGGGGCCGGTGGCGTTGATCGTCGGACAGAATTCGGTGCGGCGTGGGCGGTCTGATGTGCCGTTACTGAGTCGTGACGAGACCGATCACCAGGCCGGCCCACACCGAGACCGCGTAGGCGGTCATGGCGAGCACGGCGCCGACCGTGAGGCCGTCCAGCGGGCGTTCGTCGTCGACGACCTCGAGCCGGTCGACAGCAGCGGCGATCCGGTGGGCGAGCCGCAACTGCTCGGTGCTGTCGGAGGTGTGCTCGAGGTCGGCGAGGTCGGCGAGGATCTGCGCGGGCAGAGTGTCGCCGGTCATGCGACACCCCCGGCGAGCTGCTCCAGACGGGCGACAGCAGCGGCCAGGTTGCCGGCACGCACGAGGTCGAGGATTTCGTCGAGCGGGTCGACAAGCTCGACCGCCAGCCCGGGCCACCATTGGCCGTGGTCGTCGAGTTCGTTCGCCCACCACACCGGCGGCAAGCTTTCCGTGTCGGCAGTGAGCCGGTACACGAGGGCGGGGTCGAGTTGCGAGAATGAGTGCACGGTCGCTCCCTTGCTGAGCGGTCGAGGCCCTCGGCGAGCGTTGCTGCGCTTCCGGGGGCCGTTCGTCGCGACCTCACGGTGTGTCCGTGTGAGTTTGGGACTCAAGCGGTCACCGTGGTGTGCTGGCGCGCGCTCGCCGAGAACGTGGCGGCGAGCCTGCACAAGGGCGAGCCGGTCGTCGCTACCGGCCGGCTGCGGGTGGAGCCGTGGGAGAAGGACGACGGTCGCACCGGAACATCTGTCGAGGTCGAGGCGCAGGTCGTCGGCCACGACCTGTCGCGGGGCACCTCGGCATTCCGCCGGACCCGGCGGGAGTACAGCGACGCGCCGTCGGACGCCAAGATCGCCGCGCAGCTCGCGCGGAGCCTGGACGCCGTGCCGGTGGACCCGGGCGACAACTCGGCCACAGCACCGCATTCGACCACAGCACCGCATTCGGCCACCGTGCCGGAGGCGCGTCCTGCGACACCGGGGTCGGAACCGAGCCACAGCCAAGACGTCGGCGCCGTCAACGCCGAGGCGGCTGCGCTGCCCACGCAGCCGCGCAGTGGTGGTCGAGCCTCTCGGGCCGCCGCCGCGTCCTCGGCCGGTGCCGACCCGCGGGCCGCCTGAGTGGCCCGCGCGAGATAGGCGGTTTGTGACCGTCTGATCTCGACAGCTGCCGGGCGGCAGTCCGCCCGCCTGTCGGCGCGCCCTGCCAGCCCCCGCCGGTGGTGGGCATGGGACGCCGCCCGGCAGCGCCCCTCCAGGCGCGATGTTGCAGGATAGATCCGTCTGGTTTCTCCCCCGATCTCTGCCAAGGTGAATGCAACGTGCCCGAGTTCGTCTACACGATGCGCGGCGTCCGAAAGTCGCTCGGCGACAAGGTCGTCCTCGACAACGTCACCCTCTCGTTCCTTCCGGGAGCGAAGATCGGCGTCGTCGGCCCCAACGGCACGGGCAAGTCGACCCTGCTCAAGATCATGGCCGGCATGGAACAGCCCTCCAACGGTGAGGTGATGCTGGCGGCCGACGCGACCGTCGGAATGCTCCAGCAGGAGCCGTCCCTGTCCGAGGACAAGAACGTCCTGGAGAACGTTCAGGAAGGCGTGGCCGACACCAAGGCGATGCTCGACCGGTTCAACGAGATCTCTGCCGAGCTCGCCGATCCGGACGCGGACTACGACGCGCTACTCGCCGAGATGGGGGACCTGCAGACCCAGCTCGACCACCGCGACGCCTGGGACCTCGACTCGCGTCTCGAGATGGCGATGGATGCCCTGCGGTGCCCCCCGGCCGACGCCGAGGTCACCCCGCTGTCCGGTGGTGAGCGGCGTCGGGTCGCGCTGTGCAAGCTCCTGCTGTCCCAACCCGACCTGTTGCTGCTCGACGAGCCGACGAACCACCTAGATGCCGAAAGCGTCCAGTGGCTCGAGCAGCACCTCGCCGCCTACCCCGGAGCGGTCCTCGCCGTCACCCACGACCGGTACTTCCTCGACAACGTGGCGCGGTGGATCCTCGAGCTCGACCGCGGCAAGACGTTCCCCTACGAGGGCAACTACTCGACCTACCTCGAGACCAAGCAACAGCGCCTCACTGTCGAGGGGCGCAAGGACGCCAAGCGCAAGAGGATCCTCGAGCAGGAGCTCGAGTGGGTCAGGTCCAATCCGAAGGCGCGACAGGCAAAGAACAAGGCACGGTTGCAGCGGTACGAAGAGCTGGCGACCGAGGCCGAGCGCGCGAAGAAGATCGACTTCGAGGAGATCCAGGTTCCGCCTGGTCCGCGGCTCGGCAACCTGGTGCTCGACGCGACCGGGCTGACCAAGGGCTTCGGCGATCGGGTTCTGATCGATGACGTGTCGTTCTCGCTGCCGCGGGCCGGCATCATCGGGGTGATCGGACCCAACGGGGTGGGCAAGACCACCCTGTTCAAGATGATTGTGGGCGAGGAGAAACCAAACGGCGGCGAGCTGAGGGTGGGCGACACCGTAAGTCTCTCCTACGTCGACCAGAGCCGGGAACGGATTCCGGCGGAGAAGACCGTCTGGGAAGCCGTCTCAGACGGCCTGGACTGGATCAGGGTCGCGAGCTTCGAGATGCCGAGTCGGGCGTATGTCGCGTCGTTCGGGTTCAAGGGGCCAGACCAGCAGAAGCGGGCGGGGATCCTCTCCGGCGGCGAGCGCAACCGGCTCAACCTCGCGCTCACTTTGAAGCAGGGCGGCAACCTGCTGCTTCTCGACGAGCCCACCAACGACCTCGATGTCGAGACCCTCCAGTCGCTGGAAAACGCCCTGCTGGAGTTTCCTGGCTGCGCGGTCGTCACCTCTCACGACCGGTGGTTTCTCGACCGAGTAGCGACCCACATTCTGGCCTGGGAAGGCACCGACGAGAACCCGGCCACGTGGTTCTGGTTCGAGGGAAACTTCGCCGACTACGAAGCCAACAAGCTCGAGCGACTCGGCCCGGAGGCCGCTCGGCCGCACCGGGTGACCTACCGGCGGCTGACTCGCGACTGAGCCTCGTCGGCGACGCGATCGCCGGCATCCCCGACATCACGATCGGTGAGACTCTCGCCGACCTCGACGATCCGCGTCCTTTCCGGTGACCTGCCGCTAGGCCGTGGAGCGAGACGATGGGATGGCACGCGACGGCGACGAGTCGTTGTGGGTGATGACCGCACCGAAGGCTCGGCCCACCGCCTCGAAGTCGGCGTCGTCTACGAGGTCGACGAACGCGTCGCGGACGCCGGCCACGTGAATCGGCGCGGCTTCGACCAACCGGTCGTAGCCCGCGTCAGTGAGCTTGGCGAACACTCCGCGGCGGTCGGACGGGCAGGAGTGTCGTTCGACGAGTCCGGCAGTCTCCATCCGGGAGATGGTGTGGGTGAGCCGACTCCTGGAGTGGTGGACCGAGGCGGCCAACTCCGCCATTCGCAGCGTGCGGTCGGTCGCCTCGGACAGGCGCACCATGATCTCGTACTCAGGAAGCGAAAGGCCCAGCTCGGCCAGGTCACGGTCGAGCCGCTCCATGAGGTGTGACGTGCCGAGCAGGAAGGTACGCCAGGTCCGCTGTTGTGAGGCTGTGAGCCACCGAGGCGTCGTCATGTCCACCAGGATAACGCGGTAGTTGACGGTTCAATATATCTCAGCTAGCGTTTGGCTCAGTAGTTGAACCGTCAACATCAATCTCGGGAGAGCACGCACCATGACGACTGCCACGACTCCAGCGCTGATCGCCGGGACATGGACCATCGATCCAGCCCACTCCGAGGTCGGATTCACGGTCCGTCACCTTATGACCAAGGTGCGCGGATCATTCCGGGAGTTCGAGGGGACGATCGAGGTCGCCGAGGAGCCTGCCGCTTCGAAGGCGACGGCCGTGATCCAGCTCGCCTCCCTCGACACCGGCACCAAGCAGCGGGACGACCACGTACGGTCGGGAGATTTCCTCGACATCGCGAACCACCCGACCATGACCTTCGTCTCGACAGGCATCAAGCCCGACGGCGACGGGTTCGTGCTGACCGGTGACCTCACCATCAAGGGGACCACCCGGTCGGTCGACCTGGCGGCGGAGTTCGTCGGTGTCGACGAGGACCCCTACGGCAACACGCGCGCCGGTTTCGAGGCGAGCACCACGATCGACCGCAAGGCTTTCGGCGTCGACACCAACGTGCCGCTCGGCGGCGAGAAGTTCCTCATCGGTGACCAGGTGTCGGTTCAGCTGTCCGTCCAGGCCATCCTGCAGAAGTAGGAGATGGACAGGCATGACAGCCGCCGGCCCGCCCGATCCCCGACGACTGGTCACGGGGTGACCTGAGAGGATCGCGGCGTGCCGCCTTTCGTTTTCGAGTGCCCGCTGCGCTGGTCCGACATGGATTCGTACGGTCACGTCAACAACGTCGAGTTCCTCCGCCTGCTCGAGGAAGCGCGGGTCGCGTTGTTTTTCGACAGCGCGAGGGAGGCGGGGGTGAAGACCTTCGAAGGCGAGCTCGTCGTCGTACGCCATGAGATCGACTACAAGCGGCCCCTGGTCTACCGGCGTGACCCGATCACCATCGAGACCTGGGTGAGCGAGCTCCGTTCGTCAACGTTCACCCTCGACTACGACATGAGGGACCGATCGACGCGCTACGCGACCGCCAGAAGCGTCCTTGCCGCCTACGACGCCCAGCGCGGAAGTGCCCGCCGGCTGAGCCCGGAGGAACGGTCATGGCTGGAGCGGTACCGGTCAGCCGAGTGACGACCCGACGGGTGCCAGCAGACCGACTCCACCCGATCAGGTCAGCTCACGCCAGAGGGCGCGGACGAACTGAACGCGCATGCCCACGCGTTCCATCGCGCGATGACTGGTCGAGAGGTAGTCGGCACCGCTACAGACGAAGGTGACACCTGCCGTGTGCGCGTCGGCGATCCGGCGTCTGAGCAGGGCGGACTGCAGCCCTCGTCGTCGACGTGCCGGGTCGGTCGCCGCGTCGGCGCAGTAGCCCACACCGTCCCGGAGGTAGAGAATGCCTGCGGCTGCCGGCCGCCCATCGACCCGCGCAAGGTAGAGCTGCCATCCCGGCTCCTCCAGCCATGCCCGCACGTTGGCCTTGAAGCCGTCGCCGTCGGGAATCTGCCAACCGGCGATGTACGCGTCGAGGAAGGCGTCCAACTGTTCAGCGGTGACGACCCGCTCGACCACGGAGTCGTCGGCAGCGGTGGGCAACGGCGTGGGGTCGCGGACGAGCGAGGTGTGGAAATCCGCCTGGAAGTACCCGAGCCGGGACAGCTCCCTTCCGAGCTCGCCGTCATAGTCACCAGGGACCAGCTCGAACTGCGGATGGACGCCAGCGGCCTGGTACCACTCGACAAGGGGTTCGATGTGCCGTTCGTGTCCGCCGCGCAGCCCGGTGACGGCATTGAGGCCGGGCACCGGAAGATTCCGCGCCATCATCGCGACAACGCCCTCGTCGAGGTGGCGGTACGCGACACCGACCGGATTGCCGGGTATGCGCTCGAGCAGTTGGAGCCGTGACAGCGTGTAGGCCGTCTCGGTGGCAACGGTCTGGCGGATCCGGTCGAGAGAGGGCAGTAGGAGCATGGTGGATGATAGGCCGACTCACCGAGATCTGCGTGCTCTGCGCTTCACGTTGACGCCACCCCAGAACGCAAGTCCGGTGACACGTACGACCGGCCGACCGGATCGGGGTACGACCGGAGCTCCGCCGGTGCCAGGGCCCGGGTCGACACCGGGGCTGTCGACACCGGGAGACTGGGGGTCAGTGCGGGTGTGACCAGGACCGCCGTGGCCGGCATGGAATCCGGTGGGCAGTCGGTCGCCAGGGTTTCCGGAGTCGCCAGAGTTTCCGGAGTCGGCAGGGTTTCCGGAGTCGGCAGGGTTTCCAGAGTCGGCAGGGTCGGGCTCGGTGACCTCGGTGCTGTCGTCGAAACCGCCCATGATCCCCACGCCGTCGACGATCACGTCGACGTCCTCCGGGACGATCACCTCGATGCCGCCCATGACCGCGAACGCCCGGATGGTCACCTCCGGTTGGGTGAAGCGGGCGTTCCGCAGGTCGAGGTTGACCCCGCCCCAGAAGGCAACCGCGGTGTGCGAGTGGGGGACCACCCAGGACCCTCGCCGGTTGACCCCCGACATGAAGGCGATCGAGATCGTTTGGCCGGACTGGCTACCCCGGTAGGTGCGCGCCGTGGACGCGTCCGGTTGCGGCGCAGCCCCCGAGCGCGCGTGGACGGCCGGAAGATCATGGGTGAAGCGGTCCAGCTCGGCGTAGGTCCGAGCGGCGTAGATACCGTCGAGGCGCTGGTCCAGTTCGTCAAGGGTGAGGCGCCCGTCGCCCGCGGCGTCACGCAGTCGTTCGGCGACCTGGTTCCGGTCGGCGTCCGAGGCGCGGACATCACGCGGCCCGGTCGGCTCGGCCAACCCGGTCGGCTCGGCTAACCCGGTCGGCTCGGCCAACTCAGTCCGTTCGGTCGGCTCGGTCGACCCAGCCAATTCGGTCCGTTCGGTCGGCTCGGTCGGGTCAGAAGGCTGTGTCACGGCGACAGCTTAGAACGCCGGCCAGGCCCCCGTCGCCCTCCAGCCGGCGTGCTGCTCGCCCCACGCGGAACGCCCGCCGCCAGCATGGGCCGGTCCTGGTCGGCCCGTCCGCCCGACCTTGCGGGGTCTCCTGATTCGGTCTAGTTTGCCGAGAAAGCGCTTACCCAGCTGAGCGACACTGCGGCACCGCGAGAGCCGCTCAGCCCACGCGACGACCGGCACGGCGGCGACCCGGGGCGGTCGCCGGAAGGAGTTCGGATGACCACGCAGGATCCCTCGACTACACCAACGGCCAACACTGGCGGGCCGGGTGGGGGCGACCGGGCACGCTACGCCGTGGTCGGCTTGGGTTCCAGGTCCCGGATGTTCACGACGGCGCTCCTCACCGGGTACCGGGAGAGCGGGCAGCTGGTTGCGCTGTGCGACCCCAACCAGACCCGGATGGCGTACTACAACAAGGCGTTCACCGAGGACCACGGCATCGAACCTGTTCCGACGTACGCACCCGACGAGTTCGTCCGCATGCTCGACGAGCAGCGCGTCGACACCGTGATCGTCACGTCGGTCGACCGTACGCATGACCACTACATCGTGATGGCCATGGAACACGGCCGCGACGTCATCTCCGAGAAGCCGTTGACGACCGACGAGGACAAGTGTCAACGCATCCTTGACACCCAGCACCGCACCGGCCAGAGCCTCACCGTCTCGTTCAACTATCGTTACGCGCCGCGTAACTCGGCGGTCAAGGATCTCATCCAGTCCGGGGCGATCGGTGACGTTCAGTCGGTGCACTTCGAGTGGCTGCTCGACACCAAGCACGGCGCGGACTACTTCCGCAGGTGGCACCGCGACAAGCGCAACTCCGGTGGCCTGATGATCCACAAGGCCAGCCACCACTTCGACCTGGTGAACTGGTGGCTCGGCACGGTGCCGGAGTCCGTGTTCGGGTTCGGCGACCTCCGCTTCTACGGCCGCGACAATGCCGAACGCCGGGGCGAGCCCGTCCGCAGTTACCGCAGCCATGGCAGCCCCGACAGCGAGAAGAGTCCCTGGGCGATCAGTCTTGCCGACGAC
This sequence comes from Actinopolymorphaceae bacterium, assembly GCA_050700915.1. Lineage (GTDB taxonomy): Bacteria > Actinomycetota > Actinomycetes > Propionibacteriales > Actinopolymorphaceae > Thermasporomyces. The sequence continues at coordinate 21,383 of JBOHED010000647.1, forward strand.
CCGACGCTGCGCGCGCTCTATCTCGACGCCGAGCACGAGGACGGATACGTGCGTGACCGCAACGTCTTCGCCGACGGCATCAGCATCGAGGACGACATGTCGGTGCTCGTCCGCTACGCCACCGGCGCGACGATGACCTACCACCTCACGGCCTACTCACCGTGGGAGGGCTACCGCGTCATGTTCAACGGGACGAAGGGCCGCCTGGAGCTCAACGTCGAGGAACGTTCGTACGTCAGCGGTACGGCGCAAGACCCGAACAAGCCGGGCGCGGGCGCGGCGAAGAAGGCAACGCCCATCGACCGCGCGCAGCTGATGATCCGGCCGTTGTGGGACGTACCGCAGCCGGTCGAGGTCGAAGAGGGCGCCGGCGGTCACGGTGGCGGTGACCGGCGGCTGCTCAATGACCTGTTCGGTGAGGTCAAGGAGGCCGACCCACTCGGCCGTGCCGCGACCCATGTCGATGGTGCGTACGCCATGTTGGTCGGCGCCGCGGCGAACCGCTCGTTCGCGAGTGGGCAGCCCGTCCGGATCCGCGACCTCGTCGACTTCCCGGGCGGGCGCTGATCCGGGAGCGGACCCCTGGGCGGTGATCTGGCGGGGACCCGGACGCTCGTCAGGCGGTCGCGACGATTTCGTAACGCTGGCCTGCCCGAGTGGGTACCGTCACCGCGCAGCCGCTGCGGTGATGGTCCACCAGGTCGCCGGTCGCGCACTCGATGAGAACATAGCGGCCGCCTGCAAAGAGCGTACTCACCAGTCGCAGCTTGACACCCCTTGCCGGGGACAGATGCACGCGCGTGGGTTGGCCACCCGCCCAGGCGATGTCCACGATGACGCCGCCACGTCCGCGCAGTCCGGCGACGCTCCCTTGACGCCAGCTGGCCGGTAGCGCGGGAAGGATGTGAACTGTCGCGTGGTCAGCGCTGTCCCACCGGCTCTGGAGCAGCATCTCCGCGATCCCCGCTGACGCACCGAAGTTGCCGTCGATCTGGAACGGAGGGTGGGTGTCCCAGAGATTGGAGAGTGTGGAGTGCCGCAGCAGCTCCCGCAGCATCCGGTGCGCATGGTCCCCGTCGTGCAACCGGGCCCAGAAGTTGATCTTCCACGCCTTGCTCCAGCCCGTGCCGCCGTCACCACGTGCCCGCAGCGTTGTCCTGGCAGCCTCGGCCAACTCGGGGGTCGTCCCGGGGGAGATCCGTCCGCCGGGGTGCAGTGCGTACAGATGTGAGACATGGCGATGTTCGTCGGTGGCGTCGTCCAGGTCCGGTTTCCACTCCTGAAGCTGGCCCCAGTCGCCGATCCGCAGGCCAGAGTCCAGCCGTTGCCGCGCGGCGCTGAGCCGCCGCCGGAAGGCCGCGTCCTCACCGAGGACCTCACTCGCCGCGATCGTGTGTGCGAACAGGTCGGCCACCACCTGCTGCGCCATGGACGCCCCCGTGGTCACCGGACCGTGCTCGGGCGAGTAGCTCGGCGAGACGACCAGCAGGTCGTCGTCGACATCGGTGACCAGGAAGTCAAGCCAGAACAACGCCGCCTCGGCCATGACCGGATATGCCAACGTACGAAGGAACTCCACGTCACCGCTGAACTCGTAGTGTTCCCACAGGTGCCGGCACAGCCAGGCCGCCGCCTCCGGAAACCAGAACGATGTCGGATGGTCGCGGACACCGGCGAATCCCCAGATGTTGGTCTGGTTGCCGACGATCCAGCCGCTGGCTCCGTCGAGTTGCTTCGCCGCGTCGCGTCCGGCCGGTCGTAGCGCGTTGATGAAGTCCATGAGCGGGGTGACGGTCTCGGCGAGGTTGGTGGTCTCGGCGGGCCAGTAGTTCATCTGCAGGTTTATGTTGACGTGGTAGTCGCTAGACCAGGGCGGCTTCGTCGACGCGTTCCACACGCCTTGCAGATTGGCCGGAAGCGAACCGGGCCGCGACGACGCGAGGAGGAGATAGCGCCCGTACTGGAAGTACAACGCCTCCAGGGCACGCGCGTCCGGGCCGGTTCCGTCATAGGCGGCGAGAAGCTCGTCGGTCGGGAGAAGCGTGTGGGTGGGCTGGCCGATGTCGATGCGTACACGTCCGAACGATGCGGTGTAGTCGGCGAGATGGCTGGTGCGTAGGGCGGAGTACGGTTGCGCGGCCGCGGCGCTGATCCGACGCGAGACCTTCCGATGCGGCTTCTTCCCGCGGTAGCTGGGATAACGCTCGGCATAGTCGGTGCCGGCGCAGACGATCAGGGTGACGGCTCGGGCCTCTCGTACCGTTACCGATTCCTCGCCGTCGAGCAGGGAACCGTCCTCGGCCACGACAAGCAACTGCGCCTCGTAGCGCAACCCGTTGTCAGGAAGGGATCCCCGCACCGTGATCCTGCCGTCGTTGACGTGCACCCTCGCACCGTGATGCGGAGACTCGAATCGCACGGTCAGCGACAGTTTGCCGGCCTGACTCGCTTCCAGCCTGGTCGCAAGGACGCCATCGGGGTAGCTCGCGAGATGCTCGCGGGAGTAGTGGATGCCGTCGATATCGTAGTCCACACGGGAGATCGCGGTCGTGAGGTCGAGACTGCGCCGATAGTTGTCCGCACTCACTCCGGCGTCGTGGACGTCCACATACACATCGCCGAACGGCTGGTACGCACCGAACGCCCAGTCCCGCTGGCCGAGCTTCTCCGCAAGCCAGGACGGTTCCGCGGTGCCGTGGGCGGCCAGGTGGTCGCGTACCTCCTGGAGGGCACCGGCTCGGGGACGCTCCCACAGTCCGTACGCATACGGGTGTCCGTCCTCGACCGAGCCAGGACCACCGGTCCACAAGGTCTTTTCGTTCAGCTGCAGCCGCTCGGTCGCTACGCCGCCGAACACCATCGCGCCCAGGCGACCGTTGCCGATCGGCAGGGCCTCGCTTTCCCAGTCGGTCGCGGGGTGGGTGTACCAGAGCGTGAGAGCATGGGGAAACGGGGTGGTCGCGCTGACGTCAGCCATCGATCGGATGGACGTGATGGCGAGCCTCCTGACGGTAGTCGGGATCGGGCTCGTATCTGGACCTTCGATCGTACATCTGATGTTTCGGAGCCGTCAGCGATTCGATCTTTCGGTCCGTCCAGCGCTGTCCGTCGACGGCGCATGCGTCCGGTCGCTCTCACGGCCGAACATGTCGAGTCGGCTTGGTCACGTCCTCGTTGGCCAGAACACCGCACGCGTTGCCGGCGTGGTTGGCGCCGAGTCGGGCGCTGTCCGACGTGAGATAGCCCGCGTGGTAGCTACCGCCATCATCGTTGTGGGCGCGGTCGCCAGGGATCGCACGTCAACGGACGCGCCGTCCCTGGCGTGGTCGCTGAGGACGCCGGTGACGGCAAGCATGCGACGTCGAATGCCGTGAGGGTGCACCTGCAGTTCGCGGCGAGGTTGATCGACTCCAACCGTCGGCGTTGGCATCGACTGTCGCTTGGATGAGCTCGTCGGAGTCGTATGCGACTTCTGTGGTGTCGTTGCCCCACCCCATCCCGGGGGCCCACGCGTCCCGGCCGCGGCGGCTCGGGAGGTCTGCACGGGCAGTGTTCGTCGCCAGGTTCAATCCCGGTCATCACTCGACAGTGGTACCCCGCGTAAAAGGCACGGCAGTAACAGGTACGGCGCTGGTGCGACGCTAAAACTTCGAGTGGTCGGCACGTCGGTCACACTGCCTTGCGAAAGGGGGTGAACCCTGACCGGATTCTTAGGCATGTCGGCCGGCAGGCCAATTAGCATGACCATTCTCCGTGATCCAGCGACTGTTTCTTTGAGAATCCTCATCGTTGATAGCGTCCTCATAACTGAGAATTCAGCCACGAGGGGAGTGCTATGGGCTTCGGTCCAAAACACAGAAAGAAAGTCTGGTATACAGCTGCACTCGGCGGTATCGCAGGGATTACCGGCCTGACAACGATGGGTGTCATGACCGGGATGACCCCGGTTTCCAGCCATGGTCAAGACAAGGATCGGCAAGCCACGGCAGAGAGAACTCTCGCCCGTCCCGTTATGGACGGTGGAGTCAATGACGCCGTAGAAATCGGCTGCGAGCCGGATGAGCTGATCCAGGCGATCCTCGATGTCAATGACGGTGGCGGAACAATCAAACTGGCCGCAGACTGTACGTACAGTCTCACGGCCTACGAGGCAAGCGACAATGGGTTCGTCGGTCTGCCCGAGATCGAAGATGACGTGAAGATCAAGGGTCAGAATTCGACGATCGAGCGTGAAGTGTCGGCGGATCCCTTCCGAATCTTCGAGGTCGAGGAAGGCGGTCACCTGACGCTCAAGGGTGTCGCGGTCAAATACGGAGACGCCCAAAACGGGATGTCGAGCAAGTCTGGCGATGGTGGTGGCCTCCTCGTTGAGGAGGGTGGCAAGGCGACGCTCGCGCACAGCACGTTCGCCAACAACCGCGCCGACGACGACGGTGGTGCGATCGCGAACTACGGTCTCACCAAGTTCTTCGGTAGCGATCTGGTCGGCAAGGATGGGGTCACCGAGGATTCGTTGCCCGGGCCGAGCGACGGCAAGGATGGGGCCACCGAGGATTCGTGGACCGAGCCGAGCGACGGCAAGGATGGGGCCACCGAGGATTCGTGGACCGAACCGAGTGGCGGTAAGGACGGCGCCAAGAGTTCGAGCGGCGACATCCACGACAACCACGCCGACGACGACGGTGGCGGCATCTACGTCGGAGACGGCGCCCTCATCGTGGAGAATGCGCGGCTCAGCTACAACACGGCGAATGACCAGGGCGGAGCTGTCTACAACAACTCCTTCGTGAAGCTGACCAAGACGGAAGTCGACCACAACTTCGCGCACAACAGCGGTGGTGGACTCGCCAACGACTACATCGCCAAGGTCGAGGACAGCTACCTCCACAACAACACGAGCGGAAACGGCACCGGAGGCGGCATCTGGAACAACTACCAGCTGTACCTCTGGCACACCAAGGTCAGTCGAAACACTGCATACGGCAGCGGTGGTGGTATCTACAACGCCAACGGACCTAGCACCTGGCTTACTGCCAAGGACAGCAGGATCGAAGAAAACACCACGACCAGTGGCAATGGTGGCGGGATCTACAACGACCGAGGCGAGGTCGCGCTTGGCGACAGCCAGGTCAACCTCAACAAAGCCGTCGGCGCGGCTTCGCAGGCGGGCGGAATCTACAACTCCAATGGATTCGTTCGCCTGTCCGACACAGAGGTCAACGAGAACACGGCGACCAACGCACCTGGTGGTGTCTACACCACCAACATGGTGGAGCGCGTCGAGTTGTTCGGCGATTCCGAGATCATCAAGAACCGTCCGACCAACTGCGAGGGCAGCCCTGGTGAGATCGAGGGCTGCTTCGGCTGACGCCGGGCGTACCAACCGCATACCGACAATTCCATAAGGCGAACGACTCACAGAATGAGCCGGGCCGCGCTCGACGTCCAGCAGAGCTGGTACCTGGGGCGCGGCCGGTTCTTGTCGCAGGTAGTTCGTACCTCCAGCTGAGCAGTGTTCGTCGAGGTACCCCGACAACATGCGTCAGGTCCTGGACAGCGCGGTTCCTCGCCCAAGCACCACCCTCACGGCGCGGCCATGGCCGCCAGCAGCTCGGCGAGAGCGCGTTGATGCGCGTATCACCTGCCCTGGAAGGGCAAATGGGTGGTGGCCGGTGAGGTGGCGTACTGGTGTCTAGCGGCGGATCGACTTCTGCACTGAGAAAGCTCGAGCTATTTCCTCGAGTTCTCGTACGAGAGAATAAGGTCGTGATCGTGGCCGGCTCCAGCTACGTTTCACGGCCGGGCTGGTCGCAATGTTGTTCAGGGCTTAAGAAGCGTTGAGGAAATCCAGGAGTTCGCGGTAGAGGATCGAATGGGCGCCGGTCAACATGGCGACGTGCCCACCGGGGCATTCCACCACCCGGGGCGGCCGGCGGAGGCGATCGACCAGGGCGAGGCTGGCCGGCGGCGGCACGATGTGGTCGGCCGCGGCGACGGTCAGCATGACGGGCACGGTGAGGCTTTCGAGGCGAGCCGGTCGGCCGTCCACCATCCAGCCACCGTCGCGCAGGGTATTAGTGCGGGCGAAGTCGACGAGGTCGAACAGCAACGCGCCCGGGATCGGTGTCTGCTCCCAGACCCAGCGGGACAGCGGCCCGGCCATTGCCCGCCAGGTCACGTCCCGTCGGCGCCGCCAGGTCACGCGGGCAGTGCGCAGTGCGATGGGGCGGAGCCAGTGGAAGCTCTCCCGGATGAGTGCGGCGGGGAGGAGGCCGTGCCCATCGAGGCCGAGAGCAGGGAACAGCAACGGCGAGCGGAGGAACCCGCCGAGGCGGCCCGCGACCGCGGTGTCGATGAGCGGGGCAATCAGAGTGAGGGACGCCAACCCGGCGTCGCCGAGAGCCGTGTGCGCGGCCAGGGACAGGGTGCCGCCGAGACAGTAGCCGACCAGATGCACCTTCGGTTGACCGCTGTGCTCGCGGACTGCCCGCTCCGCGCGCATCAGGGTCGAGATATAGGTGTCGAACCCGTCGCCTGATTCGGCGGGGCCCGCGACCCCCCAGTCGAGCAGGTACACGTCATGACCCGCGTCGCGCAGCGCGGCGACCAGGCTTCGGCCCGGAGCCAGGTCGAGCACCCACGAGCGGGTAACCAACGAATGCACCACGAGGACAGGTGGGCCGGGTGCACGGTGTTCGCCCGCGTAGTGCCGGAGCACTGCCGGACCAGACCGCCACATCACCGAGGAGGAAGTCGCGGGCACGGTCGCCCGGGAGAGCCCGGCGGCAACCTCGACGACATGAGGCCAGGCGGCCACCGCAGCGAGCAGGCGCCCGCACATCGCACGAAACCTGCGACCGGCGCTCACCACCCGGTTGGCTCGCAGCAGCCTCCGGTCGGTGGACCTGAGCTGCCGCCGCTGGCGTCCAACAGGGTCGTCGCCCTTGCCCAGATCACCGGATTCCTCCACCACCAGCACCACCCGTCGCCTCACGTTGTCCGTGATCTAGCTACGTAGATCATCAAGCACATCATCGATGTCCCGCGACGCTCGGCACAACGGGTACCCCCTACAAGCGGTCGAGGGTGAGCCAGGCCGTGGTTTCCGAGGGGAGCAGGTCACCCGCGAGAGGACCGCTCGCGAGCAGAATTCTTTCGTACGCCGGAAGTGCGGTGGCCTCCGAGCCGAAATTGACGAGACAGCAGAAGCCACCCGGTCGCTCGAACGCCAGCACGTCGTCGGCGAGGTCGTCGCGCCACCGCAGGGTGCCATCAGCCAACCCGGGTAGGGATCGGCGGAGCGCCAGCGCGGCGCGGTACAGCTCGAGTGCCGACTCGGGATCGCCGGTCTGCGCGTCGGCGCAGAGTGCCTTCCACCCGGTCGGTTGCGGAAGCCATGGCGCGGCGGTACCGAACCCGAGCGCAGGGGCGTCACCCGTCCACGGCAACGGGACCCTGCAGCCGTCACGGCCGCGTACGGTGCCGCCGCTGCGGGTCCAGATCGGGTCCTGCAGCGCCTCGACGGGAAGGTCCTCCACCTCGGGCAACCCGAGTTCGTCGCCCTGATAGATGTACGCACTGCCCGGCAGGGCCAGCATCATCATTGCGGCAGAGCGGGCGCGGGAGGTGCCAATAGCCAGGTCGACCGGACCAGCATCGGGGCCACCCCGCACCAGTGCGCCGCCGGCGCGGCCGTACCTCGTGACGTGCCGAGGAACATCGTGGTTGGACAGCACCCAGGTGGCCGGGGCGTCCACGCCGGCGAGGGTACGCAGGTTGTGGTCGACGGACCGGCGGAGTTCCGCGGCGTTCCACGCGCATTTGAGGAAGTCGAAGTTGAACGCCGTGTGCAGCTCGTCCGGACGCAGGTACCGCGCCAGGCGGTCGCTCTCGGTGCGTACCCATGCCTCGGCGACGAAGACCCGTGCACCCTCCGGTGTGTCGGCGTAGGAGTTGGCGATCGTGCGCCACTCCCGGTAGATCTCGTGGACGCCGTCGCGGTCCCAGTGCGGGTGGTCGGAGACGTCGGGCTCCGCGAGCAGCTCCTCCTCGTCAAGACCGATGTCGGGAAGGCCCGCGTGCTTGTCGAGACCGTGGGCGACATCAATCCGGAAGCCATCGACCCCGCGGTCGAACCAGAAGCGCAGGATGTCGGCGAATTCCCTGCGTACCTCAGGATTGGTCCAGTTGAGATCCGGCTGCTCCGGCGCGAACAGGTGGAGGTACCAGTCGCCGGGCGCTCCGGGACGCCCACCCTCGGGGTAGTCGCCGCCGGGTACGCCCTCGTCGTCGAGAAGTCGCGTCCAGGCGGGTCCACCGAAGACTGAACGCCAGTCGTTCGGCGGGCGGGAGCCGTCGGGGCCGTGCCCGGGGCGGAACCAGTACTTCGCGCGAGCGGGCGAGTCAGGGTCGGCCGCAAGTGCCTCGACGAACCACGGGTGCTGGTCCGAGGTGTGGTTCGGCACGATGTCGAGGATCACCCGCAGGCCATGGGCGTGCGCTTCGGAGATCATCGCCTCGGCCTCGGCGAGGGTGCCGAACTCCGGTGCGATGTCCCGGAAGTCGGCCACGTCGTAGCCACCGTCAGCCATCGGCGAGGCATACCACGGGGTGATCCAGATCGCGTCGACGCCGAGGTCTTGGAGGTAGGGGAGGCGGGACCGGATGCCGGCGATGTCGCCGATGCCGTCGCCGTTTCCGTCGGCGAAGCTGCGGATGTAGATCTGGTAGATCACGGCGGTTCGCCACCATGCGGCGGGCGGAGTCGTGGTCATGGCGGCCTCTCGGAGCGGTCCGGCGCTGTGGGGGTCCGGGTGCGGGTGCGGGTGCGGGTCAGCGCAGCAGGTTGGGGCGCTGTTGTGCGCCCGGGTTGACCGGCGGGGTGTTGACCAGGGAGTTGGCCGCCATGACGAGATAGGCCCAGAGCTCTTGTTCGTACGCCGGATCGAGCGCCAGCTCGTCGACCGCCGCCCGCATGTGTGCCAGCCACCGGTCACGGGCGTCCTCGGTCACCGCGAAGGGAACGTGCCGCATGCGCAGCCGCGGATGCCCACGCTCTTCGGAGTAGGTGCGCGGACCGCCCCAGTACTGCTCGAGGAACATCCGCAGTCGCTGCTCCGCCCCGGCGAGGTCGGGCTCCGGGTAGAGCGGACGGAGGACCGGATCGTCGGCGACGCCTTCGTAGAAGCGCCGGACCAGGCGGACGAAGGTCTCGCGGCCCCCGACTGCTGCGTAGAAGGAGCCGGCGTACGCCCCGTCGTCGGTCTGGCCGTCGTCGGTCTGGCCGTCGTCGGTCTGGGCGGCGTCGCCAGGCTGGGCGTCGGCAGGTGGTTGCTCGCTCATCGCCGTCCATTGTGACAACCGGGTCCAAGCGAGCGTTCACCGCTCCTCAGCCGGGCACGATGCACGCCAACAACCCCACGAACGCACGCCGGTTTTGTCGCGCATCGCAGGTAATGGTCGACCTGCGGGTGATCACTTTCGCCCCGCCAGACGGGCGGCGTGGAGATGGCAGGCGACGTCGCTACCGGGAGTCCCAGCGGTGCCGGTGTCGGCGTCGAGGATCGCCAGGGGAGTACGCCGGCAGGCGTCGGCAACTCTCGCGGCCTCGGCCGCCCCGGAGGCGAGCTCCTGACACCGCGGATGAAAACGACATCCTGGCGGGATCTGCGTCGCGTCGGGTGGTTCGCCGCCGAGGACGATGGGTGAGCCCACCGGCGAGTCAGGGAGGACCGAGACCAGTGCCCGGGTGTACGGATGTCGCGGCTCGGTGAGGATCCGCTCGACCGGTCCGGTCTCGACGATCCGCCCGAGGTACATCACGGCCAGCCGGTCGGCGATGCTCCACGCGAGGCCGAGGTCGTGGGTCACGACAAGTGCCGCCAGCCCGAGCTCCTCCCGCAACCGCAGCAGCAGCGCCAGGATCTCCCCTCGGACCGACGAGTCGAGCGACGCGACCGGCTCGTCGGCGATGATCACCTTCGGCTCGAGCACCAGTGCACCCGCGATCACCACCCGCTGGCGCTGGCCACCGGACAGCTCATGGGGGTAGGTGAGGAAGAACCGCTCCGGCGGGCGCAGGCCGCAGACCGCCAACGCCTCGGCTACCCGGTCGCGTTCGTTGTCGGTGATCCCGTGGATGCGCAGGCCTTCGGCGACCGCCTCGTAGACGGTGTGCCGCGGGTTGAGCGCGCCGGTCGGGTCCTGCAGGACGAGTTGGACCGAACGCCGGTACGCCTTGAGAGCACCGGTGCCGTAGGTCAGCGGCTGGCCGGCGTACGCCACCGTGCCGGCGGTCGGCCGGTCCAGCCCGAGCAGTGCCCGCGCCAGGGTCGTCTTGCCGCAGCCCGACTCCCCGGCCAGAGCCAGCACCTCGCCGGGTGCGAGGTCGAGGTGGACGCCGTCGACTGCCCGGGCGGTCCGACCGCCGCGGACCCGGAAGTCGACGCGCAGGTCCCGTACCGACAGGATCGGCTCGCTCACGTGACCTCCGCCCCGTCGACGCGTACGCAGGCGGCACGACGGTCACCACCGTCAACCGGCCACAGGCGTACGTCGGCCGTCGCACACTCCGGCAGCACCACCGGGCAGCGTGGATGGAACGGACACCCCGACGGGATCGCGGCTGGGTCGGGAGGATCGCCACCCAGCCCGCGGGGGCGCCCGCGCGAGCCCGGGTCACCGATCGTCGGAAACGCCGCCGCCAGCGCACTCGCCTAGGGGTGGGCCGGCGAACCGAAGACCGACCTCGCCGGACCGACCTCGACGACCCGGCCGGCGTACATCACCGCGAGCCGCGCACACGTGGACGACAGCACCGACAGGTCGTGGCTGATCATCAGCAGGCCGATCCCGCGCTCGGCGACCAGACCGGAGATGAGGTCGAGCACCTGCGCCTGGATCATCACGTCCAGCGCCGTCGTCGCCTCGTCGGCGATGATCAGGCGCGGCGAGCAGGCGAGGGCCATCGCGATCATGACTCGCTGTCGCTGGCCGCCGGACAGCTCGTGCGGATAGCTGGCCGCCCGCCAGGTGGGCAGGCCGACCTGGGTGAGCAGGTCCGCGGCCCGCTGCTGGGCGTGTGCCTCGGTGACCTCCTCGTGCAGCAGGATGGGCTCGGCGATCTGCCGACCGATCCGGTGGACGGGGTTGAGCGCATGCATCGCGCCCTGGAACACGATCGAGGTCCCGGCCCACCGGACGGCTCGCAGACGTCCCCAGGACATGGTGAGTACGTCGTCGTCGTCGAGCAGGACCTGTCCGGTCACCGTCGTACCGGCGGGCAGGAGCCGGAGCAGCGCCAACGCGAGCGTCGTCTTGCCGCAGCCGGACTCGCCGGCGATGCCGAGGGTCTCGCCCGTGTCGAGAGCGAGGTCGACCCCGCGGACGGCAGGGATGTCGCCACGGGTGCCGTGGTAGGTCACCGACAGGTCGCGGACGTCGAGGAGAGCCGTCATCGTCAGCTCACCGTCCCCGGAGCCGCGGGTTGAAGACCGCTTCCAGCGCGCGCCCACACAGCGTGAAGCACAGGACCACCACGAGGATCGCGAGGCCGGGCGTGAGGAGGTACCACCAGGCGCCGTACGTGATCGCCCCCGAGGAGTTGGCCCGGCTGAGCATGCCGCCCCACGAGATCCGCGACGGATCACCCAGACCGAGGAACGCCAGCGTCGCCTCGGCCAGCACCGCACTCGCCACCTCGAGGGTGGTGCTCGCGAGAACAAGCGGCAGCACATTGGGCAGGACGTGCCGGGTCATCTGGTGCCAGTGGCCGGCGCCGAGTGCCTTCGCGCGTTCGAGGTACGGACGGGCCTCGACGGCGAGGGTCTGCGCCCGGATCAGGCGGGCCGTTCCGGACCACGACGTGACCCCGACAGCGACGATGATCGTGGTGAGGCTCGGTCCCAGGACAGCGGCGAGGGCGATCGCGAGCACAAGGCGGGGGAGTACGAGGAACCAGTCGTTCACCCGCATCAGCAGGCCGCCGAACCACCCGCCGAAGTGCCCGGCCGCGATGCCGACGAGGGTGCCGATGCCCATCGCCAGTAGCGTCGCTGTGACACCGACCAGCAGCGAGATCCGGGCACCCCACAGGGTGAGCAGCAGGACCGAGCGACCGGACTCGTCCGTACCGAGGAAGAACTGTGCGCTCGGTGCGTCCAGTCGCTCGCCCGGTGCTTGGGTGACGTCGAGGCCGCTCTCGTCGGTGAGCAGGGGCGCGGTGAGTGCGAGGGCGATGATGACGACCATGCCGACGAGCCCGACGACTCCCACCCGCTGCCGCCGGTAGTCCCGCCAGAACCGGGCCAAGGCCGCCTTGCGGCGCTGCCAGGCGAGGGCTCGGACAGACAGAGGCCCGGTCACCTCGGGTGCATCGGCGGTGTTCATGCTGTTTCCCTTTCGCATGAACGCTGCGGTGCCTCACTCCGGCACACCTCGTTCCTCGGTGTACCTCCGTGGGGGCTCCTCGCGCTCATGCGTGCCGCACTCTCGGATCGAGGAAGCGGTAGACGATGTCGGCGGCGGTGTTGGCGAGGATCACCGCGGCCGAGAAGAACAGGAAGGTCCCTTGCAACAAAGGAAGATCTGGGATCTTCAGTGCTTGGTACGCCAGCAGCCCGAGACCCGGCCAGCTGAACACTGTCTCGGTGAGGATCGCGCCCCCGACGACACTGCCGAGTTGGAGGAAGACCAGGGTCACCGTCGGCAGCAGGGCGTTCGGTACCGCGTGCCGGCTGCGTACGTGGTCGTCACGCAGGCCCTTCGCCCGGGCCGTCGTGAGGTAGTCGTTGCCCATCTCGTCGAGGATCGACGAACGCATGACGAGGACGTACTGCGCATAGATCACGGCGGTCATCGTGACGACCGGGAGGACGAGATGGTGCAGGATGTCCAGTGCCTGCGGCCAGAACTCGTCGGGCGTCCGCGGCGCGACCATGCCGTTGATCGGGAAGAGCCCGAGGTAGCGCGCGAACACCATGATGACGAGCATCCCGAACCAGAACGTCGGTGCCGACCAGAGCGTGAGCGAGATTCCGACCTGCGCCTTGTCGAACCGACTCCCTTGCCGCCAGCCCGCCCTCGTCCCGATCCACAGGCCGAGAGTCGCGGCCAGCACGAGAGCGCTGCCGGTGAGCAGGACCGTGGCGCCGAGCCGTTCGACGATGAGGGACGTGACCGGCTGCTGGTACTGGTAGGACTCGCCGAGGTCGCCCGTCACCACCCCACGCAGGTAGTCGACGAACTGCAGCCCCAGTGGTTGGTCCAGGCCGAGCCGTTCCCGCAACGCTGCCCGCTCCGCCGGTGTGGTCGGCACGTCACGGGTGAGGGCGTCGACCGGATCGCCGCCGAGGATCCGGAACAGGAAGAACGCCGAGAAGACCACCATGACCAAGGAGAGCGCCGCACCACTGAGCTTGCTGAGGAGATAACGGGCGAAGCCACCGGCACGGGCGGCGGACCCGGCCACCAGCGAGGGATCCGTTGCCATGAGTGGCCGGCTACTCCCGCTCGTCCGCGGTCTTGCGCCGGCGTACGACGACGAACCCTGCGGCCGCGGCGATCAGCACGACCACGGCGCCGCCACCGACGAAGAGCGCGACGCTCGGCCCGCCAGCGTCCTCGGCCTCGATCGGCCTGGCCGACATGTACGCCCAGTTGCCCTGCTGCCCGGAGATCATGCCCCGCGTGGACGGCTGCTTGATGAACCCGGTCCAGCGATCGCTGCGGTAGGCCTCGAGGGTGTCGGCGTAGCGGAGGGTGATGACGGGTGCGTCGGTGTAGAGGATCCGCTGCATCTCCTTGACGATCTCGGCCCGCTTGGCGATGTCGCTCTCGGCCTTCTGCTTCTCGTGCAGCCTGTCGTAGGCCGGGTTGCAGTAGAACGTGTCGGTGTCGCGCTGCGTCCCGCTCGTGTCGTCGGGGAGTACGCCGCACGTGTGCAGGCTGAGGATCGACGTCGGATCGGGTCCGACGCCCCAGCCGGAGAAGATGATGTCGTACCGGCCGAGGTAGAGGTTGTCGTTGAGCTTGGTGAAGTCGGCGGCCTCGATCGTCGTGTCGATCCCGATCTTCTTCCACCACCCCTTGAGGAACTCCGAGTCGGTCGCCTCGGACGGGGTGTCGGAGTGGTTGAGCAGGCGGAACTTCAGCGGCTCGTCCGAGCCCGGCATGCGTCTGATTCCGTCGGGTCCGCGCTCGTATCCCGCCTCGTCGAGGATCTTGTTGGCCTTGTCGAGGTCGAACGTCACCTTGTCGTCGGCGCTCGCCTCGTAGTGGTAGGTGTCGAAGACCGGTGGGATGTAGCTGATGCCGGGCTCGCCCATTCCGTCATTGACCTTGGCGATCAGCTCGTCCTTGTTGGTGGCGTAGTGGATTGCTTGCCGGACTGCCCTGTCCTGCAAGGCGGGGTGGCCGTCACCGAACTCCTTGCCATCTTTCGTACGCGCCCCCATGTTGAACGTGATCGCCCCGAACCGGCGGTTGGCCGCCCGGTTGAGCGTGATGTTCGGCTCGTCTTTGAGCGCTTTGTACGCGGCTGGGGTCAGCCCGCTCACCACGTCGACCTCGCCGGCGATGAGCGCCTGGACACTCGCGTCCGGTGTCTTGTAGTAGCGGAAGACCAGCTCGTCGTAGGCCGGCGCTCCGGCCCAATAGTCCTGGTTGGCCTTCAGCCGGATGAACTGGTCGGTCTTGAACTCCACGACCTGGAAGGGTCCCGAACCGACCAGCGGGTAGTCGAAGTTCTTGAAGTCGCCGACCTTGCCCTCGTGCTTCTCCCAGATGTGCCTCGGCACGATGGCGTTGTCCAGGGCCAGCATCTGGTTCGTGGGGCGCTTGAGCTTGATGACCAGCGTCGTGTTGTCGGGGGCGTCGACGCTCGAAAAGTTCTCCACCAGGTCCGACGACGAGGCGCGAGCGTCCTCGTCGGTCATCATCAGGTTGTAGGTGAACTCCGCGTCGCGCGCGGTCAGCTGGGTTCCGTCGGAGAACCTCACACCCTCGCGGATCGTGAACGTCCACGTCAGGTGGTCCTTCGACTCCTCCCACTTCGTCGCGAGACCCGGGACCGGCTTGAAGTCCGCCGCACTCCAGTCGATCAGCGAGTCGTAGCTCAGCCCGGAGACCGTGTAGCCGATCGCGAAGAACGACATGAACGGGTTGAAGGTGTCGACCGACTGCGACGCCGCGACGACCAGCTGGGTGGGCTCCTCCTCGTCGGCACGTGCACTGGACGGAAGGACGAGTGTCGCGACGCACGCGAACACCGCAAGCAAGGCGGCCGCGTGACGCCATCGAACCGTCGCGATGCGCATCAGACACTCCTCGGACTTGCGCTCGGGCCGAGCGCTCCGGTCGAGCGCTCGTATCAGGGGCTCCAGGCGGGGCGCTCGCGGAGGGAGAAACTTTCTACCGCTGATCACGCCTGGGTGGTAAGTGGTCGCGATGCTGCCGTGGCCACAGCGTCGCGGTCAAGTGATTGCGGGTCACGACCCGGTTGAGCTTGCGCTTGCGCGCCATCGCCAGCTGGCGAGGAGTTCTCCGTGCGGCAGCCGCGGCTCGGGTGAGGGTGCCACTGCGCTACCTCTCACGGCCGGAGGGTGCGCTGCTCTGTCGTACGACCAAGGTGGTGGCCAACTCCATCCGGGTCGGCTCCGATGCCCCGACCGCGATCTGCCGGACGAGCATGCGCATCGCGGCCGCAGCCATCGCGGCCAGTGGTTGCCGGACGGTGGTCAGAGGCGGGTCCAGCCATTGCGCGATCGGGATGTCGTCGAAGCCGACGACGCTGAGGTCGTCGGGAATCCGCAGCCCGCGGGCATGTGCGGCCTGGTACGCCCCGATCGCCTGCTCGTCGTTGCCGGTGACGATGGCGGTGGGTGGGTGTGAGTGGTTGAGGAGCCTGCCGGCGGCCGCCTGTCCGTCCTCCCGGGTGAAGAGCGCGTGCGTCACAAGGGCTGGGTCGACGGAGTGTCCGACCGCCTCGGTCGCGTACCGGAACCCGGCCAGCCGGGCACGCGCCGAATCCAGTACGGGCGGTCCGGCGATCGCTCCGATCCGGCGGTGACCCAGCTCGAGCAGGTGCTGTGTGGCGTCA
>JBOHED010000648.1:0-7665 GCA_050700915.1 Actinopolymorphaceae bacterium
GATTCGGCCTCCCCGGCACGTCCGACACAGTGACTCCGCCGGAGTGGGAGCTGTTCGACCTCGTACGCGACCCGGCCGAATTGCGGAGCGTCCACGACGATCCGGCGTACGCCGAGATCCGCCGCGAACTGGAGGTCGAGCTGGCCCGGCTCCAGGCTGAGTTCGGCGATGAACCGTACGTGGTGGCATCGCGAAGTTGATCGACGACACCGCGGACTGGACAACCTGGCTTGCCGGTCGGTGGATCCAGCTTTATTGGGCATCAGCGACGCCAAAGTCGCCCGCGGAGAAGACGGACCGTACATCCCGCACGACGAGGTCAAGCGGCGGCTCGGCTTCGAGTGACCTACTCGATCATTTGGGTACCGGGACCGGTTCAACGCGGCGAGTAGCTATCTCGAGGACGACTCGGCCGGACTCCAGAACGCGGCGATGCGCCTGCTGACTGGCGTACGTCCCTCTACTACCGCTACTGGGAACCTGACGGGCCTAGATGACGGTCCACCGCGGGCGTAGGCGAAGCACGACCGACCACTCAGCGCCGAGCCGCTCGGTGGGTCAGGGAAGGCTTCCGCGCGGTGCTACCCACACGTGCGGCTGGCCGGTCGAGACGGCGATGTGTTCGAAGTCGGTGTCGTAGTGCAGCACCACGGCGTCGTAATGTTCAGCCACCGCCGCTGTCAACAGGTCGACGATCCCGGCGGAGCGGTGGTGCCCACGGGCGGCCATGCGTAGCTGCACCTCCCGCGCGCGGTCGGCGATCGTCTCGTTGATCGGGAGTACGACGTAGTGGGCCCGGCGGCGGCTGGCGATCTCACGCACATCCTTCTCGTCGCGACCCGAGTACCCGGCTTCGAGGTCGACGGTGATGCAGGTGGCTGCGGCGTGGTCGGCGATCAGCCCGGCCATGATCCTTCGTACAGGCTCATGGTTGGACCGCGCATGAGCCGAGGTGTCGATCAGATAGAGGCGACCCGGTGTGATCCGGACGGTCACCGGCGAGCCTGCTGCATGATCTCCCGGTCGGTGATGTCAGCGCCGATACCGAACGCATAGGGGTCGTCGAGCAGTTGCTCGATCCGCCGCCGGCGCTGCGCCACGAACTCGAGCGCGGCGTTCACCGTGTCCTTCTTCGTGGTGGTGCCGAGCTCCTTGGCGGCCAGTGCGAGGGCCTCGTCATCCAGGTCGATCATGGTCTTCATACCTGAAAGTATATACGCGTGCATACTCACAGCAACCCATACGCTGACTGCCAGACCCCTCAGAGGCGTTCGATGATGGTGGCGACGCCCATGCCGCCACCCACGCAGAGGGTCACGAGACCACGCCGGAGATCGCGGCGTTCCAGCTCGTCGAGCAGGGTGCCGAGCAGCATCGCACCCGTTGCACCGAGGGGATGGCCGAGCGCGATGGCGCCGCCGTTGACGTTGACGATCTCGGGTGACACGTCCAGCTCCCGCATGAACCGCAGCACCACCCCAGCGAACGCCTCGTTGACCTCGAACAGGTCGATGTCGCCGACTGTCAACCCGGCCTTGTCGAGCGCCTTGCGGGCCGCCGGCGCCGGGCCGACGAGCATGATCGTCGGGTCCGTACCCACCGCCGCCGCACTCACGATCCGGGCCCGCGGAGCGAGGCCGAGGTCGGCACCTACCCGTTCGCTGCCGATGAGGACAGCCGCGGCACCGTCCACGATCTGGGAGGAGTTGCCAGCAGTGTGTACGTGGTTGATGCGTTCGACGCTCGGATAGCGGTCGATCGCCACCGCGTCGAAGCCGAGCGCGCCCAGGTCGGCGAAACTGGCCTTGAGGCCGCCCAGCGTCTCGACCGTGGTCTCGGGGCGGATCGCCTCGTCATGGTCGAGCAGCAGCATGGCGTTGCGGTCGACGACCGGGACCAGCGACCGGTCGAAGTAGCCCTTGTCGCGAGCGACCGTCGCCCGGTGCTGCGACTCGGCGGCGTACGCGTCCACGTCTTCGCGGGTGAAACCCTCCAGCGTGGCGAGCAGGTCGGCGCTCACGCCCTGGGGTACGAAGCCGGTCGCGAGGTTGGTTTCCGGGTCGATGAACCAGGCGCCGCCGTCGGAGCCCATCGGCACTCGCGACATCGACTCGACCCCGCCGGCCACCACGAGGTCGTCGAAGCCGGACCTGACCTTCTGTGCCGCCAGGTTGACGGCCTCGAGGCCGGACGCACAGAACCGGTTGAGCTGGGTGCCCGGCACGGTCAGGTCCCATCCGGCCATCAGGACAGCGGTGCGGGCCAGGTCGGCGCCCTGCTCACCCGCCGGCGTGACGATGCCGAAGACGACATCGTCCACGCGTTCGGTGTCGAGTTCGGAACGCAGCTGGAGCGCCTCCAGCACACCCGCCGCGAGGGTCACGGGCTTCACGCTGTGCAGCGCTCCACGCTTTCCACGGCCGCGTGGGGTACGGATCGCATCGAAGACGTACGCCTCCTCGGTCATGAGCCGGCCTCCCGCGTGAGCATCGCAGCGAAGCGAGGAGCGGAGCGTGGGCGGCCGGCGGGTAGCACAGTCATGGATCCAGCTTGCCCCCTCCCAGGCGGATCAGCCCAGGAGTCGCCCGACCCGGCCCTCTTCGTGGGCGAGAATGATCACGGATGCGTGATCATTACCAACATTGCACGGAAATTCACCGCGTTTCGTGAGGAATTGCCGCGTGTCGTAAGAACGAGCCGGCTCGACCTGGGTGAGCGGACCTCGCACCCATGCCTGTTTGGTGCAGGGGTCCCCTCACGCGAACCTATGGGTGCAGGGGTCCCCTCATGCAAGCGCCGATTGGTGCAGGGGTCCCCTCATGCGAACGGCGATTGGTGCAGGGGTCCCCTCATGCAAGCGCCCAGTTGGAGCAGGGGCACCCTCATGGCACGCGGCCGCCGACCCGGCCCGGCCCAGTGCTGGCCGATCGACCCGCACCCGGCAGGCTGGGCACATGAGCCGCCAACGCCGCCTGAGCAGGGAACGCCTCGCGGGTGGCCTCGTCAACGATGTCGTACGCATCGGCGAGACGGTACGCCGACCGATGCCGACCGATGCCGACTACGTCCACGACGTGCTGCGGCTCTTCGCCCGCCACGGCTGGCCGGCGGCGCCGCGCTATCTCGGCGCCGACGAGGAGGGCCGACAGACGCTGACCTTCCTCGAGGGTCACGTCGCGTGGGCTTCCGCGCAACCGCCGGCGGTCTGGTCGGAGGACAGTCTGGCCCGGGTGGCGAAACTGGTCCGGCAGTTCCACGACCTGACGGCCGGTACGCCGCTCGCAGAAGACGCCGAGGTGGTCTGTCACAACGACCTCGCGCCTCGGAACACCGTCTACCGCGACGACGGCTCCGGCCTGCTTCCGTACGCCTTCATCGACTGGGACTTCGCCAGCCCTGGCCAGCGGATCCACGATGTCGCCCACGTGTGCTGGCAGTTCCTCGACCTCGGGCCAGGCCGCGCGAGCCCGGAGGGGCCAGGGCAGCTGATCCGGTTGGTCGCCGACAACTACGGGCTCCGGACCCGGGACCGGAAGGCGCTCGTCGAGACCATCCTGTGGCGGCAGGACCGCTGTTGGCGAGGAATCGACGCCCAGGCCGACGACGGCGATCCGGCAATGCAACGACTCAGGTCGACGGGGCACGTCAAGATCATTCAGGAGGCGTACGCCTGGGTCGCCGACCATCGCGCCGCACTCGAGGCCGCCCTCTTCTGAGCCGATCGCCGCACCTTCACGCAGGACTCAGGCCTCAGGTCCGCGTACTGAAGTACTGGCACGGGTCGGTGGGACCGGGATCGGGGAACCAGGCGCCGGTGCTCGAGTGAATCTGTTTCGGCACATTGTGGAAGTCATTGCGAACAATGCCGTAGCCGTTGGCGGGAAGATTAATTCCGATGGAGGGGAACTCCTCCGCCGCTACGGCGAGGATCTGTTTCATCAGGTTCGCCTGATCGTCCTCGCTGACAGTGGTCTGCAGCTGGTCGTAGAGTTCCATCTGCCGCCGGACAGGCGCTGGAGGACGCTCGCCCGACTCGTGCCGGGTTTCGTACCACTCCACCCACGGGGCGCCATATTCGTTGCCGCTCTGAGGGAAGTAGGCGCGGGGATCCATGACCACGTTGCTCCCGCCGAACGCCAGCACCATCGAGATGTCCTGCTCGTTCGCCTCCCGCTTTGCCTCGACGAGGGACGGTGACACGGTCTTGACCACTGTGTCGACACCGACGTTCTTCCAGTACCGGCCGACGAACTCGGCCACATCCGGAAACTCCGGTCCGTCGTTTCCTTCGGACGCGACGTCGAACAGGATCCTGATCCGCTCTCCGTCGGGACCGAGACGGAAGCCTTCGCCGTCCTTACGGTCGTACCCTGCGCGATCGAGGTACTCGTTGGCGAGATCGACGTCGTAGTCGATGAACTGCTTCGCAAGCTTCTCGTTGTAGAAGCCGGTCTCCTTCCGTGGCGAGATCTGCCATGGCTCGCCCTGCCGCCGATAGATCGCATCAATGATCTCCTGGCGGTTCAACGCATGGGAGAGACCGATCCGGAAGTCCTTGTTTGCGAAAACACTCCTCTTGACGGGGTCAGGGTGGGTGACGTTGAGCAACAGGAGGGCGGTGTTCATCGGATCGGGAAGAAGGTCGAAGAATCTAAAGTTCCCGCTCTCTCGATCCCGAGCGAGAACGGGTTTGTTCTCGGCGATGTTGATATGCCTGCTGTGCATGTCCAACTCGCCACCAAGGGCTTTGAGCAGGACCACTTCGGGCGTCTGCAGGACTTGGTACTCGATCTCGTCGATATAGGGAAGCTGTTTTCCGTCCGGGTCGACCTTCCAGTAGTACGGATTGCGCTGCGCGACGACGCGGGTCGAACTCCCGTCGTACGGTGTTTCCAGGACCCATGGGCTGAGTGTGGGAAGGTCCGGATTCAGCGACCAGTCGGCGCGATCGAGAAAGAGTTCGAACCACTCTTCGAAGCCAGCGTCCTCAACGATCTGGTCGATCTCGTCCGGGACATGGCTCTTGTGGAACTTCCCCAGGTAATGGCGTGGCTTGTTGATCAGCTCCAGGCCATTACCTCCGGCAAGGTAGCGTGCCAACAGTCCGTGAGACGTCTCGTAGCGGATGGCGACCGTGTGATCGTCGACCTTCTCGACCTTGGGTGGCTTTCCTCCGCTGAGCATCAGCGGCGGCTTTGTCGGGGTGATCTCGTCGTTCATGAAGACGTCGTCGAACCAGAACGTCACGTCGTCGGCGGTGAACGGCACGCCGTCGGACCACTTCATCCCGGCCCGCAGGTGAAAGACGTACTCCGTGAGGTCGTCGTTGACGTCGTAGGACTCGGCGACATCGGGGACCACGCTGCTCCAGTCCCTGCTGTACCGCACCAGTCCGCCGTAGTGTTGCAGCCGTTCCATCCAAGCCCCGTCGTCGCTGCCGACGAGCGCGGTGCGCCACGTCCCTCCGTACTCCCCTGTCCGCTCGACCGGTTGGACGACCAGGGGATTCTTCGGAAGCCGCTCCTTCAGCGGCGGGAGTTTCCCCTGCTTGACCAACTCGACCAGGGCGGGCGCTTCCCGGTCACCGCTTCGTCGACCACCCGCACCGTCTGGTCCAGACCCTCCGGGATCGGTCGAGAGGAGGTCGCAACTGGCCAGCGACAGCGCCGTGGCCGCGGAGGCGCCCGAGCCCAGCAGGGCCCTCCTGGTCATTCCGCCGGGGTGACGGCTCTGCACGTTCATCCCCACCGCCCATCTCCGAGAACCCCGTGGCGCGAGCGATTCTGTGGTGCGGTGACTCAAAATCCGGGCTGCAGTGTATCGGTTCCGGCATCCGGGTCATGGATTGCTTGTCAGGCGTAGGCCGGCCGGTTCAGGCGGCTGACAGGGCCGGCAGACAGGCCGGGCGGCTGACAGGCAGGCCGACGTCAGCCGGGAAGCGGCGACGGCACACTCTCGGAGATGCCGGTCGCGAGGTTGACGGTCGGGACGACCGGAGCCTTGGCGCAGCTGGTGCGGCGTTCCGGTTCCAGGGACTCGATCCGTCCACTCACCGACCAGGCACGGTCGGTGCCCGTTGCAGAGCCGCGGATCGGCTCCCACGCCTCCTCACGCACCTGCACCCGCCAGTCCGCGCCGTCGACCACCTCGTCGGTGACGGTCAGGACGTCGGGACCCTGCTCGCCGGTCAGCTCGCGGACCGCCAACTCGGCAACCTGGCCTGCCGGACTCCAGGTCGATCGGCCACGGCATCGTTCGGTCAGCACCTGGCCAGCACCTGAACGTCGCAGAATCCGCTCCCCGAACGCCACGTCCAGGCGGCCGTACAGGTATCCCGTAGGGAGCACCACCGCCGTCGGTGCGAACCGGTGCCCGCCGGTGTGGGTCGTCTCCCACACCGCCTCGCCGTGACGGTCCGCCAACTCGGCCGCGATCGGGCGTCCGCGGAGCGCACAGCAGACGTCGCGCCGGCCGTTGGTGCAGACCAGGAGCAAGGTGCGACCATCCGGACGGCCGAACGACGGACGCACACCGGAGCCGAGCGCGGCGAGGTCGAAATCGAGCAGCTCCCGAGGATCGTCGACCAGCCCGTGAACGAGCCAGGTCCGGCCCGGGCTCGTGTGGGCGAGAAAGACCTGGCGGCGGACCAGCGGCGGGTGCTCGTCGGCATGCCGGCCCGGCCGGCGGATCAGCTGCAGGCGTACGCCCGAACCCACCGCGCGGCGGACCAGCTCCGCACCTACGTCGTGATCGAGGTGGGATTCCTGGAGCGCGTCAGGGCCGTAGGGACCGGACTGCTCGATGCACAATCACGTCTGAGCCGCGGCGGCCGTACCCGCCAAAGGCTCTGTCAGCGTCGCCGACAGCGCAGAACATGACGCCTCCGGCAGCTCCATCCCCACCTGACCAGATCGTGGACAACTCGAGTCCGTTCCACTCTGACAGGACGAGCGGGCAACAGCCAACTGAGCAGGGTCCTTCTCGGCCAAAGCTGGACCAGCCGCGTCCGGACGCGGGCCGCCTGACGATCGGACGTCTCAGATGATGAACCGGTCGAACGTACGACAGATACCAGGTCGGGGAGGCGGGGCCTGCGGACGGGCGTCCCGGGCTCAGTCGCCGAGCACCTCGTAGGTGACCTCCTGCTTGCCCTGACGGCGTGGTACGTCGAGCGCGTCCCAGGTGTCGGGCAGCAGGTCGATCGCGACGCCGGTCCACTCGGCGGGTCCCCGGTCGCGCACGGGCGCGATCATGCTCTTGCCGGTCTCATCGCTGGTGATCCGGATCATCGTCCCGCAGGGAACCTCCCACAACGCGACGCCTTCGGTGAGGTCCCGGCTGTTGCCACCGCAGGCCATGGGCTGGAACTCGGACTCACCACCGAAGTAGCTCGCGAGTCCACTCACCGTATCCAGGACCTTCGGCGACGCCACGGGCGACGGCGTGGGTGAAGCGGTCCGCGCGGACTCGCGTTCCGCACGCCTTGCCTCCGCCGCGCGCTCGGCCTCCGCAGCGGCTGCCCGCTTCTTCGCCGTCTGCATCCGGGCCAACTCCGCCTTGGCGCGACGGTCGTCGGCCTGCTCGCGCAACCCGCGCGCCTGCGCCCGCTTGGCTTCTTGCGCCGCGGTCCACGAGTCGGCGTCCGGTAGCGGTGCCGCATCCGTC
>JBOHED010000649.1:0-10151 GCA_050700915.1 Actinopolymorphaceae bacterium
TCGCGGGCTAACGGGCTGCAATCTCGACCTCCGTCGGCAGGCTCATTGCCTCATGCTCGCACAGCAGCCGCCTCAGTGAGTGGATGCACACGCCACAGCCCTTGCCGGCGCCGGTACATTTCGCCACGTTCGCGATCGTTCGGGCGCCGTCCTGGATGCATTCGATGACCTTCCGGTCGCTGACGACACCGCAGTGGCAGATGATCACGCCGGGCCGCCGGTGCGCGGCAGCACGGGTGCCGACGGCGCGGGGAGGCTGTCCTTCGGGTGGTGCACGGGTACCTCCCTTCCTCCACACCGATCGCTTAGGCGAGCCTAACCTCATGTCGAGGTTAGAAGGTTCGCCTCGCGGGCGCAAGCGGCGGCGGCGCCCGGCCCCGGCCCGTCACCGGTGATCATGATCATGAAAGTTGACGCGCCGCGCAGAAACCCTGACCACCGCGTCCGCGATCCCTTCGGCAACACGATCATGATCACGGGGCGTCGTCGGGCACGATGTTCACCAGCCGCGGCGCGCGCACGACCACCGTTCTGACCGCGCGGCCGGCCAGGGCGGTACGCACCTTCGCAGACTCCAGCGCGCGCCGCCGCAACGCGTCGTCGGAGACGTCGGGCGCCACGTCGAACCGGTCACGCAACCGGCCGGACACCTGGACCACGCAGGTCACAGTCTCCTCGACCAGCTGCGCCGGATCCGCTTCCGGATAAGGGATGTACGCAACGGAGTCCACCGCGCCCTCTCCCTCGTGCAGCCGTGACCACAGCTCCTCGGCCAGGTGCGGTGCGAACGGCGCCAGCATGAGCACCAACGGTTCCGCCGCCTCGCGCGGGACCGCGCCCAGGCTGGCCAGGGCCTTCGACAGTTCGGTGAGCCGGGCGATCGCGGTGTTGAACGCCAGGTCGTCCATGTCGCGGCGTACGGCATCGATCGTCTTGTGCAGCAGGCGTCTCGTCTCGGCCGGGGTATGCGTCGCGACCACCGCGCATGTCCCGGACTCCTCGTCGACCAGCATCCGCCACACCCGCTGCAGGAACCGGTGCATGCCGACGATGCCGCGCGGATCCCACGGGCGGGACGCCGGCAACGGTCCGGTGGACATCACGTACATCCGGAACGTGTCCGCGCCGTACCGGTCGCACATCTCGTCCGGCGTCACCATGTTGCGCAGACTCTTGCCCATCTTGCCGAGGCTGCGTTCGACCCGCTCACCTCTGTACCAGAAACCGCCGTCGCGTTCGTGCACCTCGTCGGCGGGGACGTGGATTCCTCGGTCGTCGGTGTAGGAGTACGCCTGGATGTAGCCGTTGTTGACCAGTCGGCGGAACGGTTCGCGGCTGGAGACATGGCCCAGGTCGTACAACACCTTGTGCCAGAACCGCGCATACAGCAGGTGCAGGACGGCATGCTCGACGCCGCCGACGTACAGGTCGACGCCACCGGGATCGGCCCGACGTTCGCCGTCACTGCCACCGCTGTCAACCGAGACCCTGCTGTCAACCGTGCCTTGCGGGCCCATCCAGTAACGCTCGTTGGCAGGATCGCAGAACGCCGCCTCGTTGTCCGGGTCCAGGTAGCGCAGCTCGTACCAGCACGACCCGGCCCACTGCGGCATCGTCTGTGTCTCGCGCCGGTAGTCCTTCGGGCCGTCGCCGAGGTCCAGACGTACGCATGCCCAGTCGGCCAGGCGGGCCAGTGGCGGTTCGGGTTCGGCGTCGTTGTCGTCGGGGTCGTAGACCTTCGGCGCGAAGTCGGTCGTCGGTGGCAACTCGAGCGGCAGCATCGACGCCGGCAGGGCGACCGGTCCGTGGTCGTCGTAGACGATCGGGAAGGGCTCGCCCCAGTAGCGTTGCCGGCTGAAGGTCCAGTCCCGCAGCCGGTACGTGGTGCTGGTCGCGCCATCGGTCCCTTCCGAGGTCGAACGCCCAATCCAGTTCCGCTGCTGGGCCTTCATCGACTCCGGCCAGTCGACAAGGTCCAGATCCGCCAGCAGCCGGTCGGAGTACGCGGTGATCCGCAGCATCCACTGCCGCATCCTGCGCGGATGCACCGGGAAGTTGCCGCGCTCACTGCGGCCGTCGACGGTCACCTCCTCGTTTGCCAGCACGGTGCCCAGGCCGGGGCACCAGTTCACTTCGACGTCGTCCAGGTAGGCCAGGCGATGGGCGTCGATCGCCTTCCTGCGTTGGGGTTCGGGCAGCTCCGACCACGGCCTGCCGCCGGGGGCGGTACGCACGCCGGACGCGTACTCCTCGATCAGCTCGGCGATCGGACGGGCCCGGTCCGCCTCCTTGTCGTACCAGGAGTTGAAGATCTGCAGGAAGATCCACTGCGTCCAACGGTAGAAGCCGACATCGGTCGTGGACACACTGCGCCGATCGTCGTGGGCCATGCCCAACCGGTTCAGCTGACCCCTGATCGTGGCGATGTTCTGCTCGGTCGTGATCCGCGGGTGTTGACCGGTCTGGATGGCGTACTGCTCGGCGGGCAGGCCGAATGCGTCGTAGCCGAACGCATGCAGCACGCGGAACCCGCGCATCCGCAGGTAGCGGCCGTAGACGTCGGTGCCGACGTACCCGAGGGGGTGCCCGACGTGCATCGCTCCCGACGGGCCGATGAACATGTCGAGGACATAGAACTTCGGCTTCCGCGCACCACCCGGCGCACTGTCAACGTTGCCTTGCGCCGCCAGGGAGCCGACGGGGTTGGCCACCTCGAAGGTCCCGTGCTGTTTCCAGTACGCCTGCCAGCGCGACTCGATATCGCCCGCCAGCGCGCCGGAATAGCGGAACGAAGGAGAGGAAATGGACGGAGTCGTCTTCTCGACGGTCATGATGGGGCTCGCTTCTCCTCGACGGTGCCGGATCAGAACGACCACGAGCCGCGCCGACGCGGTGCGAGAAGCACCCGCTGCTGGTCAGCGCGGCTGGCTAAGGAGGAGAACCTTCCGCATGCGTTCAGGATAGCGAAGATCACCGCTTGGTGCAGTACGTGTGCTGGTGTGCCTTTCTGCGTAGGCAGACGGCGGATGACACCACGGCGGTTTCCCCGGCGAAGTGTACGGTCCGAATGCCGCCAGCCTCGGGTTCCTACTCTCGTTAGCGTTCCCATCCAACGACACCACCAGAGGAAGGGAACAGCGCTCAATGGACCTGCAGTTGTCCGACCGCGTGGCCGTGGTCACCGGCGCCTCGAAGGGCATCGGGCTGGCGATCACCAGCACACTTCTCGCCGAGGGCGCCCGGGTGGTCGCCGCGTCCCGTAAGACCACACCGGAACTCGACGCGTTAGCCGGACCCCACCTGGTCCACGTCGCCGTCGATCTTATGGACCCGGACGCGCCGGCTCTGGTCGTTGCCCGTGCGGTGGAGGAGTTCGGTGGGCTGGACATCCTGGTCAACAACGCCGGCGGGCCGCCTCCGGGTGTGACCCTGCCCCGTCGCTCGTTTCTCGACGCCCCTGACGTCCACTGGCAGGCGATGTTCGAGTTCAACCTGTTCTCCGCCGTCCGCGCGGTTCGTGCCGCGATTCCGATGATGCTGACCCGCGGTGGCGGTTCGATCATCAACATCTCCTCCACCGTGGCCCGGCAGCCGTCGCCGATCAACCTCGACTACTGCGCGGCCAAGGCCGCCCTGAACACCGCGGCCAAAGCTTTGTCGGAGGAGTTCGCCCCGCAGGGCATCCGGGTGAACACGGTCTCGCCCGGTCCGGTGCGTACGCCGTGGTGGACCGAGGAGGGCGGTGTCGCCGACATGTTCGCCGCCCAGGCCGGAGCCGATCGGGACACGGTGCTGGACAACATCGTCCCCACGTCGATGCAGTTGACCACCGGCCGCATGGTCGAGCCCCAGGAGATCGCCGACGCCGTGGTCCTCCTTGCTTCGCCGCGCTCGGCCAGCACGACCGGGGCCGAGTTCATCGTCGATGCCGGTTGCCTCAAGTCGGTCTGAGGAGGAGGTAGCGACCGCCTGATCACCTTGAAACGAAGAGGGGGTCAGGCGGTCATGGGTGCGCCCGGGCTCTACCCAGGGACGATGTTGACGAGCTTGGGTGCCCGCACGATGACCTTGCGGATCCCCCGGTCACCCAACGCCGACAGGACCTTCTCCGACGCGAGAGCCCGCTCCCGCAGGTCGTCCTCCGACACGTCCGGCGGGACGTCGAACTTGTCCCGCAGCTTCCCGGCGACCTGCACCACCGCGGTTACCGACTCGGCCGCCGCCAGGTCCTGGTCGTACGCCGGCCAACCCGCCAACGCGACCGTCGGCTCGTGACCCAGGCGTTCCCACATGTCCTCGGCGGTGTACGGCGTCACCAGGCTCAGCATCACCGCCAGCGCCTCCACCGCCTCGCGGACCGCGGGATCGGCGGGACCGCATCCGGTGTCGATCGCCTTGCGTACCGCGCTGGTCAGCTCCATCAGCCGGGCGACGCCGACGTTGAACTTGAACGACTCGACGTGCTCGGTGAACGTCTTGATGGTCCGGTGGGTCACCTTGCGCAGCGCCAGATCGCCACCAGCGACGTCGACTCCCGGCTCGCTGGCCACGTCACCAGCCAGCCGCCACGCCCGCTGCACGAAGCGGAGCGACCCGGCCGGGGACAGGTCGGCCCAGTCGATGTCGTCCTCGGGCGGACCGGCGAACACCATCGTCAGTCGGATCGCGTCGACCCCGAAGGTCGCGAGCTGCTCCCCCAGGTCGACACCGTTGCCCAGCGTCTTGCTCATCGCCGCGCCCTCATTGATGACCTGGCCCTGGTTGAGCAGGGCCGAGAAGGGCTCGGTGAAGTCGACGGCACCCATGTCGTGCAGCACCTTGACGAGGAACCTGCTGTAGAGCAGATGCAGGATCGCGTGCTCGACGCCACCGACGTACTGGTCGACCGGCATCCAGCGGCGTACGGCCTCGGGGTCGAACGGTCCCTCGGTGTAGTCCGGCGAGCAGTAGCGCAGGTAATACCACGACGAGTCGACGAAGGTGTCCATCGTGTCCGAGTCACGCCGCGCGGGCCCGCCGCACTTGGGGCACTCGACGGTCACCCAGTCGGTGGCGGCCGCCAACGGCGAGGTGCCCTTGGGCGAGAGGTCGGCACCGCGCAGGTCGGGCAGCTCCACCGGCAGCTGCTCGTCGGCGACCGGCACCTCCCCGCATCCGTCGCAGTGCACGATCGGGATCGGGCAACCCCAGAACCGCTGCCGCGAGATCAGCCAGTCGCGCAGCCGGAACGTGATCGCGCCCTTGCCGAGGCCCTTCTCGTCCAGCCAGCCGATGATCCGCGACTTGGCCTCGGTGACGTCGAGGCCGTCCAAGCTCACCTCGTCGTTGGCGGAGTTGATCGCCGGCCCTTCCCCGACGTACGCCTCGCCGTCGAAGCCGTCCGGCGGCTGCACGGTGCGCACGATCGGCAGGTCGTACGCCTTGGCGAAGTCCCAGTCCCGCTGGTCCTGCGCCGGGACCGCCATGATCGCGCCCGTGCCGTAGTCGGCCAGCACGTAGTCGGCGGCGTAGACCGGGATGCGTTCACCGTTGACCGGGTTGACAGCGTGGACGCCGAGGAAGACGCCGGTCTTGGGCCGGTCGGCTGCCAGGCGTTCGATCTCCGTCTCGCGCTTGACCTGCTCCAGGTAGGCGTCGAAGGCCGCCCGCTGCTCCGGCCTGCAGATCTCGGCCGCCAGCCTGGCGTCGGCGGCCACCACGAAGAAGGTCGCCCCGAACAGGGTGTCCGGCCGGGTGGTGAACACCGTCACCGGCTCGTCGCGCCCCTCGATCGCACCACCGTTCTCATCGACGATCTGAAAGTCGACGTACGCACCCTCCGAACGCCCGATCCAGTTGCGCTGCATGGTCAGCACCCGGTCGGGCCAGGAACCCTCCAGCGGTTTCATGTCGTCGAGGAGCCGCTGGGCGTAGTCGGTGATCTTGAAGTACCACTGGGTCAGCTCGCGCTTGGTGACCGCCGAGCCGCAGCGTTCGCAGTTGCCCGCGATCACCTGCTCGTTGGCCAGCACGGTCTGGTCCTTGGGGCACCAGTTGACGAGCGAGGCCTTGCGGTAGGCCAACCCGCGCTCGTAGAAACGCAGGAACAGCCACTGCGTCCACCGGTAGTACGCCGGGTCGCAGGTCTGCAGTCGCCGCGACCAGTCGAACGACACGCCGTAGCGCTTGAACGACTCGGCCTGGGTCTCGATGTTGGCGTAGGTCCACTCGGACGGGTGCGCGTTACGCCGGATCGCGGCGTTCTCGGCGGGCAGGCCGAAGGCGTCCCACCCGATCGGGTGCAGGACGTTGTAGCCCTTCTGGACCCAGTAGCGCGCCACCAGGTCGCCGAACGCATAGGCCTCGCCGTGGCCCATGTGCAGGTCACCGGAGGGGTACGGAAACATGTCGAGCAGGTAGCGCCGCTCCCGCGGATCCGGTTCGGCCTCCGGGTCGTCGCCAGCGAGCCGGTCGGCCTTGAACGGGTCCATCCGCTGCCACACCGGAAGCCATTTGGCCTGGATCGTCCCGAAGTCGTACGCATCCGAGGGCCCGGTCTGGCCGGCTGAGCTGGTCTCGCTCATCGTTTCCTGCTCCGTCGAGATTGGGGTTGGGGTCGAGAAGGGCTGGGTGGCGGGCCGCGCTGGACCGCGCCCGGGACGAGGTGCCCAGAATGAAGAAACCCCTCGCGCACGAGGGGTTGCCGCGCCGACGCGGTGCGCGCCCACGATCGCCGCTGCGGGCACCCGCTGAAGGTCAGCGCGGCTCGGTAAGGAGCAGAGCCAGTCGCACGCGGTCAGGGTAGCGCACCGGTCGGCTCGCCAGGGCGGGGCCAGGACCGCTCAGGACTTGGCCCGCGACCACCCCGCGGCGAAGTTGGGTGCCCTTCGCGGCCCGCTCAGCCGCCAATCCCGGTGACCACGACCATGAGCGGGAGGAGCAGGCCGATGAGCACCGCGCCGGCCACGTCGAACGACGCACCCGACCGCGCCATCTTGGTGATCGGCACCATGCCCGATCCGTAGACGATCGCGTTCTGCGGTGTCGAGACCGGCAGCATGAAGCCGAACGACGCGGCGAACGTCGCCGCCAACGCAGGAACGAACGGATCGACGCCCGCACCGACCGCCACCGAGATGACGATCGGGACGACCACGGTGGCCGACGCCGTGTTGCTCGTCGTCTCGGAGATGATGATCGCCAACAGGATCGCGAAGATCGTGATCGGCACCACCGAGTCGATCCCGAACATCTCCGCCGACCCCGTACCGATCGTCTCCGCGAGGCCGGTGGTGCTCAGCAGGGTTCCGAGCACGATGCCCGCGCCGAACAACAGGATCGTCCCCCAGTCGATCCGGCTCGCCTCGCTCCACGTCATCGTGAACCGACGTTCGCGCCAGCTGACCGGCAGGAGGAACAGCAGCGAGGCGGCGAGCACCGCGACCATGCCCTCGTCGAGCACGTTGCCGACACTTTCGTACGCCTGCGAGTCGTCACCCGCGATCAGTCCGACGATGCCGGGCAGGAGCCACAGGGTCACCGCGGTGCCGAAGGCGATCAGCGTGTTGCGTTCGTACGCCGACAGGGGCCCCATCGCGCGCCGCTCCTGGGCGACGTACTCCTCGAGGCCCTCCAGGCGCTTGACCTCCGGCTTGTTGAGCAGCAGGAGGACGACGGCGAGCACGACGAACATCACCGCCGAGATGGGCAGCGCGGTCGCCATCCAGCTGAAGAAGCTGATTCGCTCGCCGGTGGCCTCCTCGATCAGGCCGCGGCCGATCAGATTGGGCGGCGAACCCACCGGCGTGAGCAGGCCGCCGACACTTGCTCCGTACGCCAGCATCAGCAGCAGCGCCACCGCCACGCGCGGGTTGGTCCGCCGGGCGAGCAACTCCTCCCGCAGGGTGGCGGGGACTTCCTCGTCCTTACGTTCGCCGGCCTGGCTTGTCTCGCCGCTCTCCTCTGCCGACTTCCTGCGTCCGGCAACTCCGGCTACCGTGCCGAGGATCGCGACAGCGGTCGGCAGCAGCATCGCGACCGTCGCCGTGTTGGACACGAACGCCGACAACACGCAGGTGATCAGTCCGAACGCCACGACGGTGCGCGTCGTCGAGGACCCGACCCCACGGACGGCGAGGATCCGGAACGCGAAACGCCGCGCCAACCCGTGCCGCAACATCGCCTCGGCGAGGATGAACGCGCCGATGAAGGTGAAGATCGTCGAGGAGCCGAACGGCGCCAACACCTCGTCTGCCGAGGCGACTCCCAGCAGAATGACGACCACCACGCCGAGCAGACCGCCGACGGGGAGCGGAACGGCCTCGGTGATCCAGAGCGTGATGACGAGGACGAGTACCGCGGCCAGTCGTTGCTGCGCGGGGTCGAGTCCGAGGGGAAGAACGAGGAAGAGCACCAGCAGGGCCGGCGCGAGGAAAAGCCCGAGCGTCTTGCGGCCTCGTTCGAAACGTTCCTCAGCCGTCGAGAGCACCTCCTGCCCAAGTCCCTTTCCGGGTGGGCCGGAGCCTGTCGTCGACGTCGACGTGTTCATGCGGTAGCCACCTCCACGGGTGCTGGGTGGTGCGGAACCCGGGTGCTGACCGCTGCGCCTTCATGCCCGACGCATCGCGGTCGGCCAGCGCTCAGTACCCGCTGGCTGGCGAACGCCACAAAAGTGTCACAAATCGGCCTGGAACGGTAGGGCGTTCCCGCTGCCGCGGCCAGGTGCCGGCACCGTTGCGGGCGCGCCCGGTCGGCATGAAAGGCTTCGGCGCATGAGCGCGAGGAGCCCCCACGGAGGGACGCCGAGGGACGAGGTGTGCCGGAGTGAGGCACCGCAGCGGTCATGCCAAAGGAGAACAACATGAGCCCGAAGAGCCGCAGCCGCCGGCGTGACCGGCGCCCCTCCGACCGCCGTCGCGCACAGCGTCGCAGCGCCGCTCCGAACCAGCGCGGCGATCAGACAGCGGCGTTCGTCTCCGATGTCCTCGAGGCGTCGGAGCAGCTCACCACCATGACATCGCCGCTCGAGGTGGAGGCGTTCGTCTCCAGCGTCGTCAGCGCCTGGTGGAACCAGGGTGAGCATGCGGGGTACGGGCCGACGCTCGTCGCCCGCGCCCAGCAGGCAGCCACACCGGCGGCGTCCGCCCTCCTGCGCGGACTGGCCGTCATCGCCGAGCCCGGTCTCGACGCGGCGGCTCGTACGGCGCTGGACAACCTGTCCTCGGGCGACCATCCCGCGCCGGCGTGGGTGGAAACGGTTGGGCAGGCACTGGTGCGCGAGTGCTTCACCGTCGACGACGAGTTGGGCGACGCCAGCCAGCTGATCCTCACCTATGCGTACGCCGACGAGCCGGCGCACGCCCTCGTCGTCCTCGTCGACCACAACCTCGGCGGCATCGCCACGGACACCTGGGTCACCGACGCCGGGCCGCTGATGGAGAAGGTCCGGCGTACCGCGGTCGAAAACCCTGGCCTGCTGCTCTCCGACGCGGATGCCGCCGACCTCCGACCCCTGCTGTTCGAGGCGATGACTGCAACCGACCAGGCGGTCGAACCTCCGGTGAGTGACAACTTCCCGCAGCTGCGTGCGCTTGCTAGAGCCCGGATCCGGGCTCTACCAGAAGGGGGTACGCCGCGCGCGGTACCGGAATGGTCGGAGCAGGACCAGCACGAACTCGTGGCGGAGTTCGTCGCCTCGCCTGAAGCGGCCGCCCTACCGGACGATGTCGGGGCGCGCGGCGAGGCGCTGGAGGCGATCGCCGTCGAGTGGGTGGCGTACGGCTGTGAACATGACCGGGGGCGCCCGCTCCGGGTCAGTCCGGCGAAGCTCGAGGTCTTCCTGCTCGGCTGGCTGCCCATGACCGGGCTGCTGGACAAGGGTTTCGCGAGCCACATGCCCGCGGTGCTACCGGCCTGGGTGCGGTTCGCCGCCAGGCGTACGGGCCTCTCCACCGAAGCGCTCACGGAGACCCTGACGGCCGCGGACACGTTCGCGCCGCAGTTCGTCGAGGCGTACGACGACCCGGAGCGCTGGGGACCCGCCCGGGTGGCCGTGGAGTCGATGCTCGCCGACATCGACCCGGACCGCGATGACGCGGACGAGGTCTTCGCACGCCGGATGTTCGCGCTGCCCGAGATTCCTGGGCCAGACTTCGACGCCGACGACGAGAGTT
>JBOHED010000650.1:0-6403 GCA_050700915.1 Actinopolymorphaceae bacterium
TCAGCCTTCGGCCGTCCACGCTCCGCCATACGGCCAATCATCTCAACAGCCCAACAACCGACACCCGAGCCACGAACCACGACACCAACACAATTAGATAACGAACCTCAGGCGCGGGACACTAGACCGTGTCTCCCAAATCCCGCACGGCACGTGCCAACCCTGCAAGGACGCTTCGTAGTCATCCGGTGACAATGAGCCGATGGTGGCGCCCGCATCTGGCCCGTCTCGCCAACGGGTGCTGGCTTTTCCAGTGATCACCGTTACCATCCCCTGACTGTCCTTTGGTGTACAGAAGCGGAAGTCGAGGCAACTCCATGGTGTCGCCGCAGGTACGGGGCGAACTCAAGGCGCGACTCGCGCGCCATCCACGGCTGTACGAAACGGCGCGCCGCGCGCGGCGGATGGTGCGGGCGCCGTCCCGTTGGCGGCAGGGGCGCCGCGCGGCCGTGGCCAAGATTCCGACGATCCATCGCCTCGTCCCGTCGCCGGTCTTCGTGATCTCCTCGGTCCGATCCGGCTCGACCCTGCTGCGGGTCATCCTCAACACCCACCCGGACATCTGCGCGCCGCACGAGCTGCACCTTCGGTGCCTGCGGGTGGACTTCGAGAAGCGTTATGCGGAGCTGGCGTTCAAAGAGCTCGGCATCGACAAGGACGAACTCGAGCACCTGCTCTGGGACCGTGTCCTGCACCACGAACTCTCCCGTACCGGCAAACGGATCTTCGTCGACAAGACACCGGGCAACGCGAACGTCTACGAACGGCTGGCCACCTGCTGGCCGAACGCCCGGTTCATCTTCCTGCTGCGGCACCCGGCGTCGGTCGTCTCGTCGCTGATGGAGACCAGGTCCGACCGCGAGCTGGAGCCGACGATCAAGGAGGCGTTGACCTACCTCAACGCGGTGGAGGCCGCGAAGCAGGCGCTACCCGGGCTCGTCGTCCGGTACGAAGACCTGACCGATGACCCGACCCGGGTGACCAAGGAGCTCTGCACGTTCCTGGGAATCCGGTGGGACCCCCGGATGCTCGACTACGGCCAGAGCAAGCACGGCAAGTTCCGGCCGTTCATCGGCGACTGGAGCAGCAAGATCCGCAGTGGCAAGATCCAGCCTGGTCGTCCACTTCCTGACCCGGGCGAGGTCCCCTCTGAGGTCGAGCACATCGCCCGCGCCTGGGGCTACCTCGGGTAGAGGTCCCCTCTGGGGTCCCCTGAAGCTCCCAGAAGGGGACTACTTCAGCCGGCTTCTGACCTTGCGTAGGCCGGAGCCGGCGAGCCGCAGCGGAGCGGTCAGACGCCACGACCGGCTGCGGAGCATGTGGTCCAGGGCGGTGTTGAGCCGGTCGATCTCGTCGAAGCGGCCGGCGCTGTCCTGGGGATGTCGTGCCTCCCGGCTGGCGTGCGGTGCCGCGGAACTCTTCTTGCCCGAGAAGACCGAGATCCATCGGTTCGGTTTCGGCGACGGCATGAGTTCGTGCTTGCCGAAGAGGCCCACCGTGTCGAGCAGATAGCGTTCGAGGCTGGCCGGGTTGAAGACACAGGTCTGGTCCTGCTTCGCGGTGCTCACCCCGATCAGCGGCAGGTCCTCCGGAAGGTCACCCTCATGGTCGAACGTCGACCTGAACCTGCGGTCGTTGAGCCCCGGGTACTCCACCACCAGGTGCGACGAGGTGAGATCTGCCGCCTGGTGGACGAAGGCGAACGGATCCTTCTGGTGGTGGATGACGTTGAGGGCGAGTACGACGTCGAAGGCCTCCGCCGGCTCGTCAAGGCCGTCGAGGGTGACATTGCGGAGGTCGATGTCGCTCCCCAGCGCCTTCGCGATCGCCTGCGCCTGGTGGAACCTGCGGCCCCAGGGCTCGATCGCGGTGACCTTCGCACCCATCCGGTGCGCACTCAACGCGGCGGCACCCTCGGCGCATCCGATGTCCAGGAGGCGCCTGCCATCCAGCGGCATCCGCAGCGACCGGGCCATCGTCGCCGAACGGGCCGAGCGGTCCGTACCTGCCCGGTAGTCGGCCTGGTAGGAGGTCTCGCTCACCTCGAGGTCGGGCTCGGGATGGCCCTTGCGGCACTGATCCTCTGCATCGGCGAGGGCCAGCCGCGGGAAGTCCCAACGTGAGATCTCGTGGAAGTCGTCGTGCAGGTCGCCGTTGGAGCACAGGTAGCGACACGGCTTGCCCAGCCGGTCCAGCTCGAGTGCGAGATGTTCGAAGACCT
Organism: Actinopolymorphaceae bacterium; assembly: GCA_050700915.1. Lineage (GTDB taxonomy): Bacteria > Actinomycetota > Actinomycetes > Propionibacteriales > Actinopolymorphaceae > Thermasporomyces. Next base: position 2,222 of record JBOHED010000650.1, read on the forward strand.
GGGCCAGGTGGCGGGACATCAGAACGCCGCCCCAGAACTTGGTGTTGAACTGCCGGTGCGAGTGCGCCTCGTGGCTGGGCTCGATGTTCGTACGCCCTGAACCGCGCTTGACCAGGACCGACACGGGGGCGCCAAGGACGACGATCTCCTCGGCCGCTTCGAGCAGTTCCGGCAGCAGCGGACTCACACTCGTCCCGATCGCCTTCGGCGTCTTGCGCCGATATCCCCGGAGGAGGTTGTAGTGCACGATGTCATCGGCACCGGTCGGGATCTCTGAGCGCTCGTGGATCTCGAAGGCGAAGTGGACCTTCCCGGGGTCGGACCCCGGATAGAAGTCGCCCCAGCGATCGATGAGCGTTGATTTCCCGGCACATGTAGGACCCACCAGCAGACGCATGGCCGGAGACAATACCCCACTCACCCGAAACGTCACAGCTGATCCAGCGGGTGGTCAGATGGACGTAACGCAACGGCCATGTCAGGCGGATATGTCGTTGAATGCCCGGATCCGTCCAGAGCCGTCGAGGAGCAGCCGACGCACGCGAGGGACGTCCTCCTCCGCCGCGTCCTGGATGACGACGGGGACCGCGTCGGGCAGGGCGGCATGGAGGCGGAGGACGAGGTCGTAGTCGAGCAGTCCGGTGCCTGCGGCGGCGTGGCCGGGCTCCCCGTCGCCCCCTGCGGGGACGTCCTTGGCGTGCAGGCACACCACGGACCCGCCGAGAAGATCGAACGCCTCTCCCAGGATGCGCTCCTGCTCGCCCGCGGTCGCGGGAGTGACCAGGTTGGCGGGATCGAGGACGATGCCGATCCGGTCGGCGTCGGGGCCCAGCGCGTCGAGCAGGTGGCGCGCTCGGCGGGCGTCCCGGACCACGTTGCCGGGCTCGGGTTCGATGCCGACCTGCACGTCCGCCGCCGCGGCGGCGGGCAGCAACTCCTCGAGCGTCTCCCGCAGGTCGTGCCACGCCGACCCGTCGTCGTTGCCCGGATGCCGGCGCCAGATGTCGTCCGGGTCGCGGGTGCCCGAGCACAGCGTCACGACGTCCGCACCGAGCTGTCCCGCGTGCCGGATGAACGCGGCGGCCTCGGCGGTCTCGCGGCTGCGCCTGTCGCGGTGGGGATGCACACAGTTGTACGTAGCGGAGACGCCCCAGAGCCGCACCTGTCGTCGCGCGAAACTCGCCCGGATCCCCGCGTAGTCGATCCGTTCGACGTCGTCGGCCGTGGGGATGGTCGGCAGGCCGAACGCATTGAGGTTGAGCTGGACCAGTCCGAACCCGGCATCGGCAACCGCCGCGGCCACCGCGTCGGGGCTGTCTCGGCGGAACGTCCGGGCGAAGATGCCGAGCTCGGCCGGGGCCTGCGCGGCGGCAGCCGTCGATCGCGGTACCGGCGGACCAGTCACGGTGCGACGTCCTTCCCGTCCGCTGCCGCGCTCGCCGCGACCGCCTCGATCAGCCGGAGGGCCGCCACCCCGTCGGCGCCGGACGGGTCCGTCGGAGTGTCCGTCACGATCGCGCGGGCGAACGCCTCCGCCTGTCGCTGGTAGGGATCACTGGCCCCGAACTCCGGTGTCCGCGTCTCGCCGGTGCGGTCGAGATGGACCCGTACGCGGCTGGCATGCCGGAAGAACGGGAACGACGAGCGGAGGCTCACATGTCCGTGTTCGCCGTAGATCTCGATGCCCTCGGCGTACTCCCCGTGGACGTCGGCGGCGATCTCGAACGACACGAGGCCGCCCGCGGCGAGCCGGGACGTTCCGTGCCAGCTGAAGTCCCGGCCGCCTGCGCTGCGCGCCACCTGCGCGCGGACGGAGGTGAGCTCGCCGAGCAGGAGCCGCAACGTGTCGAAGACGTGCGCGCCGTGGGTGAGCAGGAGGTAGCGCTCCCGGTCGGCCTTGAACCCCGACTCCCGGGCACGCACCGCGTCGTCGACCACCAGCGGCGGGAACAGGGCCGCCTCGGTGGGTTGGCGCAGCATCGCCGGGATGCGGTACCAACTGGTGGCGGTGAGCACGGTCCCGAGATCGGCCACGGCCGCGGTCGCGTAGGCCAGACCGGGATCGTGCCGTCGCATGGCCCCGATCTGGAGCTTGCGGCCGGCTGACTCGGCGGAGGCCAGCAGCTCGGCGGCGTGGGCGGCGGTGTCCGCCGCCGGCTTCTCGACGAGGACGTGCCTGCCCGCGTCGAGCGCCTGCACGCCGAGCGGCAGGTGCAGCCGGTCGGGTGCGGCGATGAGGACGGCGTCGAGTGGCTGGGCGAGCAGGTCGCCGGTGTCGGTGCAGCCGACCACGCCGTACCTCGCGGCGACCCCGCGGGCCAGGGTCTCGCTCGGGTCGCAGACGGCTTTGAGTTCCAGACCGTCGGCCTTGACCACCGCCGGGAGATGGGCCACCTGTGCGATCCGACCGCACCCGATGACGCCGATGCGTACCGGCGGGGCGTCCATCTTTCCTCCTGCGAGTTGTGGACCGTACGCGGTGCCGCGGCTACGGCTGGAAGCGGTAGCCCATGCCTGGTTCGGTAATGAGGTACCGCGGATGCGCGGGGTCAGGTTCGAGCTTGCGGCGCAGCTGGGCCATGTATACCCGGAGGTAGTTGGTCTCGGTGGTGTACCCGGGACCCCACACCTCCTGCAGAAGCTGACGCTGCCCGATCAGCCGGTCGGGCGCACGGACGAGTGCCTCCAGCAGATGCCATTCGGTGGGGGTGAGGCGGATGTCGGCTCCCTTCCGACTGACCCGCTTGGCGGCGAGGTCGACGGTGAAAGCGGCCGTCGTGACGACGGGGTCGGCGGCTCCGCCGGGCTGGCTGCGCCGAACCGCCGCCCGAAGCCGGGCAAGGAGTTCATCCATGCCGAACGGTTTGGTGACGTAGTCGTCGGCGCCGGCGTCGAGTGCGTTCACCTTCTCCGTGGAGGAGTGCCGCGCGGACAGCACGAGGATGGGTACCCGGGCCCAGCCGCGCAGGCCGCGGATCACCTCGAGCCCGTCCATGTCCGGCAGCCCGAGGTCGAGTACGACGATCTCCGGGTGCCGGCGCACGGCGGTGTCGAGGCCGGTCCGGCCGTCCGGGGCCAGGTCGACCTCGTAGTCGCGGGCGCGGAGGTTGATGGCGAGCGCACGGGCGAGGTGCGGGTCGTCCTCGACGACTAGCACGCGTACACCGTGGTCGGTCACGCGGGCTCCTGCTTCGCCGCGAACCCGCGTGCTGTGCTCATTGCTCCGCTCGGTCACGTGGTCACTTCCGTTGCCTCGGCTGGTTCGTCGACGAGAGTGTCGGGGCTTCGCCCGGGCGCGGGAAGTGTCAGGACCAGGGTGAGGCCGCCCGCCGGGGTGTCCTCGGCGTGCAGGGTGCCGCCGACGGCTTCGGTGAAGCCTCGGGCCACGGCGAGCCCCAGCCCGACGCCGGTGCCCGCCGGCGCGTCGCCAAGCCGCTGGAACGGCTCGAAGATGCGTTCTTTCTCGGCGTCGGCGACCCCCGGACCGCGGTCGACGACCCGGATCTCCACATGGTCGCGCAGGACGCTGGCCGTGAGCAGGACCGGCCTTGCGGGCGGGTTGTGGCGTACGGCGTTCTCGACGGTGTTGGCGATCGCGCGCTCGATCAGGCCGGTGTCCACGCGGACCGTGGGGAGGTCCTCGGGGAGTGTCACCTTGACTGAGTCCGGTGGTACGCCGATGAGGGCGGCGGGGACGACTTCGTCGACCCTGACGTCGCGAAGGAGCGGCCGGACGGCCTCCGCCTGGAGTCTGCTCATGTCGAGCAGGTTGGACAGCAGCCGGTCGAGCCGGTCCGCGGAGTCCTCGATGCCGGCGAGGAGTTCGGCGCGGTCGGCCTCGGACAGGTCGACGTCGGTCTGCCGGAGGCTGCTCACCGCCGCCTTCACGCCGGCGAGCGGGGTGCGGAGGTCGTGGGAGACGGCCGCGAGCAGGGCGGTACGGATCTTGTTGGCCTCGGCGAGCTTGCGTGCGCGCCCGGCTTCTTCGGCCAGCTGGCGGCGTTCGAGGACGACGGCGAGATGGTCGGCGAACGCCTCGAGCACCCGGCGGTCGGCGGCGCGGAGCACCCGGCCGCGCAGGGTGAGGACGAGGGTGTCGGTGAGGGCGGCGTCGGCGTCGGACTCGGCCGGGCTGCTCGCCGGGTCGGCGCCGACGCTGCCCAGGCAGGTCCAGTCCTCGCC
>JBOHED010000651.1:0-3256 GCA_050700915.1 Actinopolymorphaceae bacterium
TCACCGACGCGGGCTGGCTGACCCGGCGTACCGCGGTCGTGCCGCACGCCAAGATGCAGAGCGTCCGCGTGAAACAGGGGCCGCTCCAACGCCGTCTCGGCCTCGCGAACGTCCACGTCGACACGCCTGTGGGCCCGGTCAACGCGGTCGCTGTGCACCGGCCAGCCGCGGTGGCCCGAGAGCTCGCCGAAGCACAGCCCGCACGCTCCCGCGAGGCCCGCCAGGCCGCTGGCCCTGACCGCTGGATGCAGACCTCGCCCACCACCCCACGTCGTGATCATGACCGTGATCATGAAGGATTTGCGGACGTATAGCCCGATTTCCTTCATGATCATGGTCGGCTGGCCACGCCGGTCACGGGTCACGGTCACGGGTGCGGGTCGCGGTCACGAGGCGGGGTGCAGGTTCCCGAAGGCCGGTGGGAGGGCTGCGTCGCCCTTCGCCTGCAGCAACCACCAGAAGCCGCCCAACCCCGCGGGATCGACCAGTTCGGCCGCCTCGCCCGCCCGCGACAGCGCGGTGAGGTACGCCTGAGCATCGGTGTGGGCGAGTGTCAGCGGCGGACGGCCACCGTGCGCGCCAAGCACCTCGAGCGCGACCCGCTGGCTGGTCAGCGCCGTCGCCTGGGCGCCCGCGCCGCCCGAGTGTTCCCCTGCGTACGCCACCGCGTCGACGGCGACGTGTGCGGTGATGTCGCACGACCCGTCGGGCACCGGAGCCACGTTCCGGCCGGCCCGGTACGCGGCGAGCGTCCCGGCAACCGGCCGGCGAGTCCGCAGGTGCCCGTAGTCGATGGCGAGGGCGAGCCCTCGACGCAACCGGCGTACGACGTCTGCCCACGCGGTGTCGCGCGGTGCGCCGATCTCCGCCCTGGCCCCCGGCGAGGCATCGGAGAGGTCCCACCACCTGCGCAGCCACGCCGCCTGGGATGGCGAAACGGGAGGCCCGAGCCGTTCGGCGCCGGAGTCGACGTTCACCTCGACCAGGCGTACGACCCGATCGGAATCCACCTCGACCACGTCGAGTGGGATGTCGTCCAGCCACTCGTTCGCCACGACGAGAGCGTCGATGTCGGGCGGCACGGCGTCTGTCCACGCCACCGCCGCCGGGAGGTCGTCCGGTCGTCCCGCGAGCTCCACAGCGACGAGCGTGAGGTCCGGCGCGAGCGCGTGCAGCGTACGGACCAACTCGCCCCGCCCGGCACCGACGTCGACGATCGTCGCGAGTCCCGCGGCACGCGCGAGCCGCAGTACCGCTTCGGCGAACGCGGACGACACGTGGACGGAGGTGCGGAAATGGTGTCGTGGTGCGTGCGTACGAAAGAACCCACCCGGCCCGTAGAGCGCCTCCGCGGTGGCCGCACGCCACGTCCGCCAGGTGCCCTCTGCAGGGGCCGGGTCCAGGGTCGTCACGGCCGCGACCTTAGCCTCCGGCAGCGAGCTCTCGCTCAGCCCAGGTTGAACACGATGACCAGAATGAACCACATAGCGACGAACGCGAGTTCCAGGTAGCCGAGGACGAGGCCCGTCACCGCGAGGCCCGCTCCGTCGTCGTTCGTACGCCGGAGCCGGGCAAGCGCGAGGTGTCCGGTCACGATGGCGGGCACCGCACTCATGCCGGACGTACACAGGCCGAGGATCGCGCACGCGATGGACACCTTGGCAAGCGGCTCGGTGACCCGGACGGGAGCCGGGACGTAGTTGGCCCACGGGTTGGTCAGCGGCGCAGGTGGCGGCGTCAGACCATCGGGGAGCGCGGCGGGATTGCCGGTGGACTGGTCCGGGATGGCCGGAAGCCGGCCGCCGCCCGCTCTGCTGCCGGCGGAGGCAGCGGGCCCACCGGAGATACCTGGGACGACCGGTCCGCCTGGGATGCCCTGGACGCCTGGCCGGGGATCGAGGGGGATACCCGGCGTTCCGGGCGTACCGGCTGGTGGCATCTGTTGCGGGAACGGTGTCGGCCCGACCGGCAGGTCGACAATCTGGCCCTGGAGCTCACCGTACGTACGGGATCTCATGACGACGTCGAGGCGTTCGCGGTGTTCGTCCCAGTCGAGGCGACCTTCTGCGACGGCTGCCTTGAGTACGTCGGCCGCACGCTCCCGATCAGCGTCGGACGCCCGCATGTGCTGCCAGTCGGTGCTCATCTCACCCCCAGCCCGGGTCGAGACGGGGCGCCGCGTCGACGCGACCACGGAACGCTCCCCTCCTGCCATTGTGCAGGGCTCCTGGCGAGTTGGCCGCGATCTGCCCTGCCTGGCTTCAGATGCCCGCCGCAAGTCCGGCATTCGGGGTGAGTCGCCTGGGGGAGTCCGCTCACCCATCTGGCATGGGTCGGATGGAGTAGGGACGGATGGAGTACGGATGGAGTAGGTCAGAGCGCGCCGAAGATACCGACGCCGAGGATGACGAACAGCAGTGTCCCGAGAACGGCGGCATACCCGATGCAGAGCCCGACGATCGCCATGCCCCGTCCGTCGTCTCCGCTGTCCCTGATCCGGGAGAGAGCCATGTGGCCGGTCACGATGGCCGGGATCGCTGTGACGCCGCACGAGAACGTCGAGATGACGGCCAGGATCAGGGATGCCTGCGCCATGCCGTCGGTCGGTCGGACAGCGCGTGGGGTGTAGTGCGCCCAGGGGTTGACCGCCTGGGTCGCGTACCGCGGGATGTCCGGATTCGTCCGGTGGGCGTCGCCGGAGGCGACCGGCAGCGGTCCCGCAGGCAGGTCGCCGACCAGCCGCTGCAGTTCGCCGTAGGTCCGTGCCCGCAGGACGAGATCCAGCCGCCGGCGATGCTCGGTGTCGTCGAGCCGCCCTTCGGCGTACGCGGCCTTGAGGACGTCGGCGGTGCGTTCCCGGTCGGCGTGGGACGCCCGCATCGACTGCCAGTCTTCGCTCATTCCACCCCCAGCCCGGGTCGAGATGGGGTGCCGCGTGAAGGCGACCGCGGAACACTCCCCTTCTGGCATTGTGCAGGGCGTTCGCCGACTTTGCCGCACTCTGGAGATCCCGTTGACCTGAGCTCCGGCGAAGTCGGGCAATCAGGGTAAGTCCAAAGGGGAGGAGAATCACCCGGAGTGGGCTGGGCTGTTCCGTGCCGGAACCCCCATACCCTCAGGGCACTCCGTACTCGTCGAACCCGGACCCGAAATCGGTTCCGAAGAGACCCAAGGCGATCACTGCCACGACGCCCAGCACGCTGAGGGCACTGCTCACATATCCCAGGCAGAGCCCGATGATGGCCAGCTCGCGTCC
>JBOHED010000652.1:0-5534 GCA_050700915.1 Actinopolymorphaceae bacterium
CGATCTTGTTGCGGGAGTACTGCCAGTGCGGGTTGCGCAGCGGGGTCGACTCGACGATGGGCAGGTTCCCCGGCGGGGTCTGGTACGCCGACGCCGAGCTGATGAAGACGTACTGTCCCGTACGCCCGGAGAACAGGTCGATGTCGCCCTGCACATGCTCCGGCGTGAAGGCGACGAAGTCGACCACGACGTCGAACTCGCGATCGCCCAGGGCCGCCCGCGCGGACGCCGGATCCCGGATGTCGCCCCGGAGCAACTCGGCGCCCTCGGGCACGGCGCGGTGGCTCGTGGTGCCGCGGTTGAGGATCGTGAGATCGATCCCGTCCGCCACGGCTCTGGCGCCACAGGCGGAGCTGATGATCCCCGTGCCACCGATGAACAGGACCTTGAGCGACGTCATGAGCTGATTGCTCCCCTGGTGAGAAGACCGTGCCGGCCCCTGCGCGGCCGGAAGCCGCTATCCGCACGACATCCTGCCACCCACGAGTGGATCGGTCCCCCGACGATTCACACCCTGGACGACCCAACCCGGTCGGAAACTTTCGATCCTCCGCATCCACCCATCCCCGACCACCGTGGGCGAACTTTGCCGACCCGCGCGCCGGTCGAGCACGCGCTCTGGCAGGCTGATTGTCATGACCGACACACCTGGTGCCTGGGGCTTCGGCGTCGCCACTTCGACCTACGCCGGCAGGATCCTCGACACCTGGTACCCCACGCCCGCGCTGGGCCCACCCGGATCCGACGACGTGCAGCCGCCGGCCGAGCTGGTCGCGCTCGAAGGGGACGACGAACTCCGGAGGGTACGCACCACGGTCGTGCGTACCGTCCTCGGCTCGCTCGACCACCCACCGGCCGACGCGCCCGATGCCTACCTGCGGCTGCACCTGCTCTCGCACCGGCTGGTCCGGCCCCGTGACGCCAACGTGGAAAGCATCTTCGGCGTACTCTCCAACGTCGTCTGGACCAGCGAAGGCCCGTGCGACGTCGACGCCTTCGAGCAGACCCGGCGGCGACTGCGGGCGGCCGGCCGGGCGGTCACCGTCTACGGGATCGACAAGTTCCCTCGGATGGTCGACTACGTCGTGCCGCCGGGCGTACGCATCGCCGACGCCGACCGGGTGCGGCTCGGGGCGCACCTCGCCGAGGGTACGACGGTCATGCACGAGGGCTTCGTCAACTTCAACGCCGGCACACTCGGCTCGTCGATGGTCGAGGGCCGGATCTCGGCCGGGGTGATCGTCGAGGACGGTTCCGACATCGGCGGTGGCGCCTCGATCATGGGCACGTTGTCCGGTGGCAACACCCAGGTCGTGTCGATCGGCAAGCGCTGCCTCGTCGGCGCCAATGCCGGCATCATGATCCCGCTCGGCGACGACTGCGTGGTCGAGGCCGGCTGCTATGTCACGGCAGGCTCGAAGATCCGGCTCCCCGACGGCGAGATCGTCAAGGCAGCTGAGTTGGCAGGAATGCCTGGCCTGCTGTTCCGTCGGAACAGCCTCTCCGGCGCCCTCGAGGCCCTCCCCCGCAGCGGGACCGGCATCGAGCTCAACACCGCCCTTCACGCCAACGACTGACTCCGGGGACAGCTGATGCGTGGGGGCAAGGCCTCCCGGGTCCTGCTTGGGCTCGTGGCGGTCGGCACCGTGGTGGTCGTGGGCGCGAAGATCGCCTCGGACAAGCTGTTCGAACAACCCTTGATCGACGGCTGCTTCGCCCACGTCGCGGGCAAGACCACCCGACTCAGCGTCGAGGAGGCCGAGAACGCGGCCCTCATCTCGGCGCTGTCGGTGCGGCGCGGAATGCCGGCGCGGGCGGCGAGCATCGCCCTCGTGACCGCGTTCCAGGAGTCGGGCATGCGCAACATCGACTACGGAGACCGCGACTCGGTGGGTCTCTTCCAGCAGCGGCCGAGCCAGGGCTGGGGAACGGCCGAGCAGATCCTCGACCCCTACTACGCGACGACGCGCTTCTACGCCGCCCTGGAGAACGTCGATGGCTACGACGTGATGGCGATCGCCGACGCCGCCCAACTGGTCCAGCGCTCCGCCGACGGGGCCGCGTACGCCCAGCACGAGCCCGGCGCGCGGACGCTCGCGTCGTCGCTGACCGGCGAGACGCCGGCCGCGTTCTTCTGCGAGCTGCGGGACGTCCCCGCGACCGCGAGCCCGCAGGCGCTGCGAGACGAACTCGCCAAGGCGTTCGGCTCCGGAACCGACGACGCGCGGGCCGATGACGTCGCGAGCCGGTCACTCACCAGGGACGACCCGGCAGAGTCGGGCGACGATTCGGCGGACGCGGAGGGCGCGGGGCCGGAGCGGACAGAGGCGGGCGCGGCGGTCGGCGCCGACGACGAAGCTGTCGTCGACATCCCCCTGGGCGAAGCGTCGCCGGCGTACGGATGGTCCGTCGCCCAGTGGGCGGTGGCGTACTCCCAGCGGTTCGGGATCGTGTCGGTCTCCTACGGCGCGCGCACCTGGTCGGCCGAGCAGTCGAGCGAGGGCTGGCAGCAGGCGGACCCGCGTGCGCCGGCCGGCCGGGTCCGGATCGTCCTCGCCGCTTCGAACTGACCCCGCTCCCGCAAATGACCACGCTGAGCATCCCTGCGGTAGCCGTGCCAGGTGTCGACGCCTTGTCTGGGTACCACATGCCTGCTCAGCGTGGTCATTTGCGACGGTTCCGGCCTCCAGCGCTGGTCAGTCGAGTTCACCGGTCGGCGCGCCGTAGTGACCGGCGGACTGCCGTGGACCTGCGTCAGCGCTGGTCGATGGGGACGAACGACCGCTCGGCTTCGCCGATGTAGACCTGGCGCGGACGACCGATCTTGGTCGCCGGATCGCTGACCATTTCCCGCCACTGCGCGATCCAGCCGGGCAGCCGGCCGATGGCGAACAGGACGGTGAACATCTTGGTGGGAAAGCCCATGGCGCGGTAGATCAGCCCGGTATAGAAGTCGACATTGGGATAGAGCTTCCGCCCGACGAAATAGTCGTCGTGCAAAGCGACTTCCTCGAGTTCCTTGGCGATGTCGAGCAGTTGGTCGGACTTGCCGAGTCGGGCGAGAACATCGTCGGCGGTTTTCTTGATGATCGCGGCGCGCGGGTCGTAGTTCTTGTAGACCCGGTGCCCGAATCCCATCAACCGCACTCCGTGTTCCTTGTTCTTCACCCGATCGACGAAGTGACCGACATCTCCACCGTCGGCCGCGATGGACTCCAGCATCTCCAGCACCGCGGCATTGGCACCACCGTGGAGCGGACCGGAAAGCGCATTGATTCCAGCGGAGACCGAAGCGAAGAGATTCGCCTGGCTCGATCCCACCAACCGGACCGTTGACGTCGAACAATTCTGCTCGTGGTCGGCATGCAGCGTGAACAACAGGTCCAGCGCTTCCGCCACGGCGGCGTCAGGATGATAGGGCTCGGCCGGAATGCCGAAGGTCATGCGCAGGAAGTTCTCGATGTAGCCGAGCGCGTTGTCGGGGTAGAGGAATGGCTGGCCCATCGTCTTCTTGAACGCGTACGCAGCGATCGTGGGCAGCTTGGCCATCAACCGGACGGTGGAGATCTCGACCTGTTCCGGGTCGAACGGCGCGAGGCTTTCCTGATAGAACGTCGAGAGCGCGTTGACCGCCGAGGACAGGACCGGCATCGGGTGGGCATCGCGGGGAAATCCGTCGAAGAAACGCTTCAGATCCTCGTCGAGCAGGGTGTGCCGGCGTACTTTGTCGGCGAAGTCGTCGAATTCTGCCTGAGTCGGAAGTGTGCCGTAGATCAACAGGTGTGACACTTCGAGAAAGTTGCTGTTCTCCGCAAGGTCGGCAATGGGGTATCCCCGATAACGCAAAACGCCGGCATCACCGTCGATATAGGTGACCGCCGACGTACACGCACCGGTGTTGACGTAGCCCGGATCGAGCGTCACATGGCCGGTGGTCCGCAGGAGCGTGGAGATGTCGATCCCTGACGAGCCTTCGGTCGCTTTGACCACCGGCAACTCCACCTGCTCATCGCCGTGCCCAAGCGTGAAATGTACGTCGCTCACCCTCGTCCTCCGTCCAGCCCACGTTGCGGGTTTCGGCAGTTCATCGACAGGCATCGAAGGTCACGCCGGGTCTCGCGTGGCCTCCAACCGGGTCGCGGCGGAAGCGACCCGTTCGTCCGTTGCGGTGAACGCTACCCGGACATGCCGGACACCCGCGGCACCATAGAAGTCACCTGGTGTTACCAGGATGCCTCGGTCTGCACACCACCGCACGGTGTCCCAGCAGGGCTCGTCGCGGGTTGCCCAGAGGTACAACGCGCCCTCGGAGTGGTCGATCCGGAAGCCGGCAGCCTCGAAGGCCCGGCGCAGGACCTCCCGTCGGGCCGCGTAGAGCTCCCGTTGGGCGTCGACATGGGCGTCGTCGGCCAGGGCAGCGACCATGGCCTGTTGGACCGGGCGCGGGACCATCATCCCGGCGTGCTTGCGTACGCCGAGGAGCTGCTCGACCAAGGCAGCGTCACCGACCACGAAGCCGGCCCGGTAGCCCGCCAGGTTGGACCGCTTCGACAACGACTGGACGGCGAGGAGGCCCTGGTGGCTGCCACCGCACACGTCCGGATGCAGGACCGACACCGGTCGGGCGTCCCAGCCGAACTCGAGGTAGCACTCGTCGGACACCACCGTGACCCCGCGTTCGCGGGCCCACGCGACGACCTTCGCAAGGTGCTCGACGGGCAGGATCCGGCCGGTCGGGTTGGACGGTGAGTTCAACCACACCAGCGCTGGTATCGCGGGCCCCAACGCCGTGGTCGAGTCCGCTGGTACGACGGTGCAGCCGGCGAGCTGGCCCCCGACGGCGTAGGTCGGATAGGCCGTCTCGGGCACCACCACCACGTCTCCGGCGCCGAGCCCGAACATGCTCGGCAACCAGGCGACGAACTCCTTCGAGCCGATCGTGGGGAGGACGGCGTCAGGCGTCAGCCCGGTGACGCCGAAGCGTCGCGCGAGGTAGCTGACGGCGGCCTCCCGCACCTCCGGCAGGCCGTGCGTCGTGGGGTAGCCCGGGGCGTCGGCGGCGGCGCAGAGGGCATCGCGGACGACCTGCGGCGTCGGGTCGACCGGGGTTCCGACCGACAGATCGACGATCCCGTCCGGATGGGCGGCCGCGCGTTGCTTGTCGGGGACGAGCCGATCCCAGGGAAAGTCCGGCAGCGGACCTCGCACGATGTTCCTCTCGCCTCAGCCGTGGTGATCAAAGCGGTACGCCTGGCCTACCCCTCGTCGGTGATCTGCGGGGGCAGTCCGGCGATGAGCGGGTGGTCCTTCTCGATCACCCCGGTCTTCGCGGCACCACCCGGGGAACCGAGATCGTCGAAGAAGTCGACGTTCGCGGCGTAGTAGTCCTTCCACTGGTCGGGAACATCGTCCTCGTAGAAGATCGCCTCCACCGGACACACCGGCTCGCACGCACCGCAGTCGACGCACTCGTCGGGGTGGATGTAGAGCATGCGCGAGCCCTCGTAGATGCAGTCGACGGGGCACTCGTCCAC
>JBOHED010000653.1:0-3017 GCA_050700915.1 Actinopolymorphaceae bacterium
GCGTACCGCTCGTAGTAGGCGCGGTAGACCTCGCGGTAGGCGGCGTGCAGCTCCTTCAGCCGAGCGGTGACGTCCGCCAACGGCGCCGACGGCGGCAGGTCGGGGACCAGCGGCCGGACCTTCGTCCGCAGGAAGTGGTCCGGGCACGACGTGCCGAGGGCAGCGAGCCGCGGATGTTCCTTGCGGGCAAGGAAGTCGAGTACGCCGTCGGTGTCGGTGTAGTGGCCGAGCTGCGGACGGTCGGTCGAGGCGAGGCCGTGGACGAGCGGAAGTAGAGCAGCGGCGCGAGCCCTGCGCTCTGTCTCAGGCAGTGGTTCGTAGCCCGGGATCACCGGCCCGAACGGGTCGGCCCGACCGTGACTGTCAAGGTAGCGTTGACAGGCCTGGATGATCTCCAGGGAGTTCGCCTCGCACTCGTCCGAGGTGGCTCCCCACGCGGTGATGCCGTGCCCGCCGAGGATCACTCCGATGGCTTCGGGATGCGCCGCCTTGATCTTCGCGATGTCCAGCCCCAGCTGGAATCCCGGGCGCCGCCACGGCACCCACGCCACCCTGGGACCGAAGCACTCCGTGGTCAGCGCCTCGCCGTCGGCGGCCGTCGCGAATGCGATGCCGGCATCGGGATGGAGGTGGTCGACGTGCGCGGCGTCGACGAGACCGTGCATCGCGGTGTCGATCGACGGGGCCGCTCCGCCCTTGCCGTGCAGGCAGAAGTCGAACGCCGCGACCATCTCGTCCTCGCGGTCGACCCCTTCGTAGACCCCGGTCAGGGCGCGCAGCCGGTCGAGCCGGAGGGCCGCGAGACCCTTCTCCGTCAGGGTTCCGAGGTCGCCGCCCGAGCCCTTGACCCACAACAACTCGACGGCGGCGTTCGTCACCGGATCGATCGCCGATGCCTTGCAGGAGGCGTTTCCGCCCGCGTAGTTGGTGTTGCGCGGGTCCGCGCCAAGCCGGTGGCTGCGGTCCAGCAGGTGGGCGACCTCGGGATGAGTGGTGGAACCACCCGATTCAGCGGGGTCCGGGGAGGGTGCGGGCACCTCAGGCACCCCAGCCGGCGGCCTGGCCGTCCTTGCGTTCGATCTTGACGCGTTCGGCGTGTCCGGACCCGCGGTAGGCGGCGATCGGATCCGGGTCGATGCCCATCTCCTCCCGTACCTCACGCAGGAGCGGTCGCACATCGGTGTTGTACGCGTCCATGACCACCGCGTTGGCGCCGAGCACATCACCTGAGGCCTGGGCTTCGGCGAGTGCGGCCGAGTCCACTAGCAGCGCCTTGGCCGTCGCCTCCTGAACGTTCATCACCGACCGGATCATCGCCGGCACCTTGGGCTCGAGGTTGTGACACTGGTCGAGCATGAACGCGACGTTGGCGGAGGCGTCCAGTGCACCCACCTGGACGATCTCGTGCATGATCCGGAACAGCTGGAACGGATCCGCCGCCCCGACCATCAGGTCATCGTCGGCGTAGAACCGCGAGTTGAAGTGGAACCCTCCGAGCTTGCCCTGGCGGAGCAGGAACGCCACGATGAACTCGATGTTGGTGCCCGGTGCGTGATGGCCGGTGTCGACCAGCACCTGGGCCTTCTCACCGAGCGTGACGCAGTGGGCGTAGGACGTACCCCAGTCGGGAAGGTCCGTCGCATAGAACGCCGGCTCGAAGAATTTGTACTCCACCAACATCCGCTGGCCGTCGCCGAGCCGGTCATACGCCGCGCTCAACGCGTGCGCAAGGCGATCTTGACGGGCACGCAGGGAGTCCTGCCCGGGATAGTTGAGACCGTCGGCGAACCACAGGCTGAGGATGGACGAGCCCGCCGCGTCCATGATGTCCACGCACTCCAGCAGGTGGTCGATCGCCTTGCTGCGTACGGCCGGATCGGGGTTGCACACGCTGCCGAGCTTGTAGTCGTCCTCCTGGAAGACGTTCGGGTTGATCGCGCCGAGTGCGATGCCCACATCCTTGGCGTGCTTGGCGAGATCGGCGTAGTCATCCACCCGGTCCCACGGGATGTGCAGGGCGACACTCGGAGCGACACCGGTCAAGGTGTGCACGAGAGCGGCGTCGTCGACCTTTTCGTACGCGTTTCGCGGCACACCCTCCTGGGCGAACACCTTGAACCGCGTCCCCGAGTTGCCGTAGGCCCACGAAGGTGTCTCGATGTGCTGGGCCCGCAGGGCGGCCTTGACGCTGTCGACCGTGACACTGGTGTTCGCCGTCATTGCCCCACCTCTCGTAGAGAAGCTCAGTCCGTCAGAAGTGTCAGTCGAGATGGAAGACCTCGTCGAGCGAGCGCATGTCCGAGTCGGCGCTGCCCGAATCCAGATCCTCGAAGAACTCCGCCATCTCCGCCTGCCAGCGACGGTTGACGTCGCGCTCGGCCATGCCCGCACGCGCCGCCTCGAAATCGTCGGTCTCCAGATAACCGACCAGGAGACCGTCATCGGTCAGAAAGAGCGAGTAGTTGTGCCACCCCGTCTCACGCAGGGCTTCCTGCATGTCGGGCCAGACGTGCCGGTGTCGTTGGCGGTACTCGTCGAGTCGGTCGCGCTTGACCCGTAAGAGGAAACACACGCGTTGCACGAGCCTGCTCCCCTCTTCAAGTCGCGGGGCGGCGGCCACCCTCCCAGCGGTGTCCAACCGCACCGGCAAAATGCACCGTTCTGAATCGTTTCACGAATGGTAAGGAGAGCGATTGGGAGGGTCAACAGCAGGGTCCCGGAGAGGACAGACCAGATCCGGCAGCGCCACCGCTGGGCGGCACGGCGCACCTGGCACCATCGGTCTGTCGTCGAAGAACCCTCGAACAGGTGCGTACGCGACCCGGCCAGCCCAAGGTAGGAGCAGTTGGTGACCGAACAACGGATTCCCATCGAACGTCCCGTCACCCTGGCCATCCTCGGGGCGGGCAACCGCGGCTCCGTCTATGCCAACTGGGTCGCCGCCCATCCCGACCGGGCGCGCGTCGTGGCTGTGGCCGAACCGCGCGACCACCACCGCGTCCGGATCGCCGAACGCC
>JBOHED010000654.1:0-6990 GCA_050700915.1 Actinopolymorphaceae bacterium
GACCACAACCGACTCACCGTCACTAAAGGGAGCCCGTCAGGGAAGGAGAGTCGGGGCACCGACCCTGATACCGATGTTTCCGTCTCGGGCGACGACATTGCCGGCGACGACGCGGCCGACGACAACGCCGACGCTCTCCCGCCGAACGAAAACGAGCCGTCGCGACAGGACGCCGACGACCAGAACGGCGAACCCGGCGACGAGGACGGCGACAACAACTGGAATGGCGGCAGCAACTGGGACGGGGACAGCAACTGGGACGGGGACAGCAACGGCGAGGACGACGTCGCGGGCCACGCCGAGGTCGACCAGAAAGCCCTGACCCAGCAGGACGAATCCCGCGCCGATCGCGGCAGCCGAGCCGACCGCGACGGGCGGGGACGCGACGCCGTACGCCGCGACGACGAGCGCGCCATCGCCGCCGAACGCGACGGTCACCAGGTCAACGCAAACGGCTGGACCCGGGTGCGTGGAATCGACATCTCGAGCTTTCAACCCTCGCTGAACTGGGACTACTGGTGGCGCCAGGGAAAGCGCTTCGCCTCCATCAAGGCCACCGAGGGCACCCACTACATCAGCGACACGTTCGACGAACAATGGGAAGGCGCTGGCCGGGTCGGAATGCTCCGTACCGCCTATCACTTCGCACTTCCTGACGGCCCGAGTGGCGCGGCACAGGCGAAATTCTTCGTCGCTAACGGTGGCGGAGGAAAGGCTGACGGTCGAACCTTGCCAGGCGTACTCGACATCGAATTCGGTGAAGCCGTCGGAAAGCCGACATGCTACAACCTCTCGGCTGAACAGATCGTCGACTGGACGGACGATTTCCTCACGACGTACGAGAAACTCACCGGGCGCAAGGCGATCATCTATACCAACCGGACGTGGTGGGAGCAGTGCACCGGCGACAGCCAGGCATTCGGGGACCATCCGCTATGGCTCGCGAGCTACAACCCCGAGCCGGGCGAGGCGCCGGGAGGCTGGAAACGCCACACGATCTGGCAGTACACCGACCGGCCGATCGACCAGAACTACTTCAGTGGTTCGTACGACGAACTGAAGCAGCTCGCCCGCAGGTAGCCGCCGACGGCAGGTGGGGGCGCACCACTGGGATGGCCACCATGGCATAGCCCGGTGCGCACCCGCCGGTGTGGAAACTTGCTGCCACCTGACTGTTCGTCCTGGTGATCTCTCCTTACCATCCGTACCGGCGCAGCGATGCCGCCCCGATGGTGCCGGTACGCCGCCGCTCGGTACACCCGCTACCGAAGGAGAGAGCCGATGCGTCAACGCCTCACCGCCCTCGTCGTCGCCGCGACCGCCCTCACCGTGAGCATCGCCACTCCTTCGTTCGCCGCGAAGACGGCTGGGATCGACGACGCCCGCACCGCAGTCCGTACCCACGCCAGCAGCGCCCCCACCTCGACCGCCCGGGCGGGCGGCATCGACCGAGTGGGCGAGGCGTACATGGGCTGGAGCGCCCACCGGGGCACACCGGTGACCGCGCCCGCCGGGCCAACCGACGCGATCCGGGCCGCCGCCACCCAGACCCCCGGCATCGACGTCGCGAGCCACCAGGGCAACGTCGACTGGGCGTACTGGTGGGGTCAGGGCAAGAAGTTCGCCTACGTGAAGGCGACCGAGGGCACCTACTACACGAATCCGTACTTTCCCCAGCAGTACAACGGCTCCTACAACATCGGCATGATCCGAGGCGCCTACCACTTCGCTCGGCCGGACACCACCACCGGCGCCACCCAGGCCAACTACTTCGTCGACCACGGCGGCGGCTGGTCCCGTGATGGCAAGACTCTGCCGGGAGCGCTGGACATCGAGTACAACCCGTACGGCGCCACGTGTTACGGCCTCTCGCACAGCGCGATGGTGAGCTGGATCCGCAGCTTCACCAGCCAGTACAAGGCGCGGACCGGTCGCGACGCGGTGATCTACACGACGACGGACTGGTGGACGCAGTGCACGGGCAACAACGCGTCGTTCGGATCGACCAACCCGTTGTGGATCGCGCGGTACGCCAGCGCACCCGGCACGCTGCCCGCCGGATGGGGTACGCGGACCATCTGGCAGTACACCAGCAGCCCACTCGACCAGAACTACTTCAACGGCGCGTACGACAGACTGCAGGCACTTGCCAACGGCTGAACTGGTGGTGGCTGGTGGCTACGCGACGCCGATCGTCCGGAACACGACCCCGGCCTCGCGCCAGCGCGCCGGATCGGTGACGGCACGGCCGTCGACGAACGCACGTACGCCTGGCAGGTCCGCCGGCCCGAGGTCGCGATAGTCGGCGTGGTCGGCCTGCAGGATCGCGGCGTCGACCTGTTCACCCAGGTGGTACGCGGTGAGCCCGAGGCCGGCCAGCTCCTCGTCTGCGTACAACGGATCGTGCACGCGAACCTCGGCGCCGGCCGCCCGCAGCGCCTCGACGGTCGGGAACACGCCGGAGAACGCGGTCTCCTTGACCCCACCGCGGTAGGCCGCACCGAGGACGACCACCCGCGCACCCGCGAGGTCACTGGGATATGCCTCTCCCAGCAGGTGTACGGCGTAGGAAGGCATCGCGGAGTTGGCCTCCCGGGCGGCGCGGACCACGGTGGCGGACGGGTCGTTCCAGAGGTAGAGCCGCGGGTAGACAGGGATGCAGTGCCCGCCGACGGCGATGCCCGGGCGGTGGATATGGCTGTACGGCTGGGAGTTCGAGGCGTCGATGACCGCGTGGATGTCGATGCCGTGCTCACCGGCGTACCGCGCGAACTGGTTCGCCAACCCGATGTTGACATCGCGGTACGTCGTCTCGGCGAGCTTCGCCAGCTCCGCGGCCTCGGCCGATCCGAGGTCCCAGACGCCGTTGGGGCGCGGGAGGTCCGGCCGCTCGTCGAAGTCCAGGACGGCTTCGTAGAACACGCGTGCCCGGTCGGCGGCCACCTGATCGAGCCCGCCGATCAGCTTGGGGTAGCGCCGCAGGTCGGCGAACACCCGTCCGGTCAATACCCGTTCAGGGGAGAACGCGACGAAGAAGTCGGTGCCACAGGTCAGACCGGAGTGCTGCTCGAGCGCAGGTTTCCAGCGGGTACGCGTGGTGCCGACCGGCAGGGTCGTCTCGTAGACCACCGTCGTGCCGGGGGTGAGATTGCTGCCGATGTCCCGGGTCGCCGAGTCCATCCAGCCGAAGTCGGGAACCCCGTCACCGTCGACGAAGAGCGGGACGACCACCACGACGTGGGAGGCGCCCGGGACCGCGGTGGCGTAGTCCGTGGTCGCGCGGAGCGTCCCGTCGGCGACGACCTGCTTGAGGCGTACGCCGAGGTCGGCTTCGCCCGGGAACGGCTCGGTCCCGGCGCCGACCAGCTCCACCACGCGCGGACTGACGTCGACGCCGATGACCTGGTGGCCTTTACCGGCGTACTGGACCGCGAGCGGCAGGCCGATCTTGCCCAGCCCGACGACGGCGATTGTCAACGGATCGGTGACATTCACGAGTAGCCGGCCTCCGTGGCGTTGTGGCAGGGCTTGTGCCAGCGCTCGCTAGAGTAACGTGCCGTTCGTCCGGATCCGGTCGAACGAAGGTCGGCCTCGGTCGGTCCGCCGGCCAGCGCGAGGGGTGTCAGTGTGAAGGTCGTCAGCGTGGTCGGGGCCCGCCCTCAGTTCGTGAAGCTGGCCCCTGTCGCGGCGGCGTTCGCTGATGCCACGCAGGGGCCTACCCACGAGCACGTGATCATCCACACCGGCCAGCACTACGACGCTCGGATGTCGGACGTGTTCTTCGATGACCTGAGGATTCCGGCGCCGGACGTCCACCTGGGGATCGGATCGGGTACGCATGGCGCGCAGACGGGCGCGATGCTCGCCGCGCTCGACCCGGTGCTCGACGAACTTCGGCCGGACTGGGTGCTCGTCTACGGCGACACGAACTCGACGGTCGCCGCCGCCCTCGCCGCGGTCAAGCAACGGCGACGCGTCGCGCACCTCGAGGCCGGGCTGCGATCGTTCAACCGGGCAATGCCCGAGGAGCACAACCGGGTCCTCACCGACCATGCCGCCGACCTGCTGCTGGCGCCGACCGAGCTCGCGATGGGACATCTCGCGCGCGAAGGGCTCGCCGAGCGGTCGGTCCTCGTCGGCGACGTGATGACCGACGTGTGCCTGAAGGTACGGGAGAGTGTCGCCGACCGCCCGCTGCCCGACGACCTGCTCGCCGCGGTCGCGGGCTCGCCCGACGGCTTCATCGTGGCGACGGTGCACCGTGCGGAGAACACCGACGATCCCGTCCGGCTCGCGGCGGTGCTCGATACCCTCGCCGGGCTCGACGTACCGGTGGCACTGCTCGCCCACCCCCGGCTGGTGGCGCGGTGCCAGGCGTACGGCCTCACCCTGCGGCGTGGCGCGCTGCAGCCGCTCCCGCCACTCGCCTATCCCGACATGGTGCGGGCCGTGGTCGGCGCCCGCGGCGTGGTCACCGACTCCGGCGGCCTGCAGAAGGAGGCGTACCTACTGGGCACCCCGTGCACGACGCTGCGGACCGAGACGGAGTGGACCGAGACGCTCGCCGGCGGGTGGAACGTCCTCGACCCCGAGCTCACCAGGGTCAAGGAGTTGGCCGGGCGGGACGTACCGACCACCGACAGGGGCACGCCGTACGGTGACGGCCACGCCGCCGAGCGGGTGGTCGACGTACTCGGGACGGCCGCCTTATGACAGAGAGCCGAGGGTCATGCAGGGACGCGGCCGCGCGGCCTCCGCCCACGACTCGATCCGGGTCAGGAACTCCCGCGCGGCGTCCGGCCAGTGGTAGCCAATCCGGGCGGCCTCGTGGCCACGCGTACCCATGGACGTACGCAGCGCCGCGTCGCGGTGCAGCCGCAGCACCGCGGCCGCGGTGGCTTCCGGATCGTCGAAGGGTACGACGACCCCGCACCGGTGCACCTGCATCATTGACACCGCCGCCGGCAGCGGAGTGGTGACGACGGGCACGCCGTGGGCCATGTACTCGAGCACCTTCGTCGGCATCGAGTGCCGGTAGTTGGGCAGGTCCTGGAGCAGGGAGAGCCCGCACATGGCGCCGTCGAGGATCGCCATCGCCTTGTCGTTGGGGACGAACCCGTGCCAGTGCAGCCAGCCCTTGTCCTGTGCGTCGCGGAGGATCTGCTTGGCGGGCCCGTCGGCGTGACCCACGACGTCGATGGTGAGCCCGCTCCCGGCGAGGTGGCGGGCCGTCTCGACCATGACGTCGACCCCGCGGGCGGCCGCGAGGTGTCCCACGTACACCACGCGGTCGTCGCCGGCAGTCGACACGTGCTCCGGTACGTACGTCGTGTTGGGAACGACCGGGTGGATCCCGCGGAAGCGGTTCCGGTAGCCCTCCTCGGCGAGTATCAGCCGCAGGCTGCGTTCGGCGCGGTCCTCGACGATCCGGACGCCCATCCGCGCGAGGGGACGGAGGAGTCCGGGTAGCCAGCGCTTCGCGATAAGTGCGGCACTGGTGTCCTCGTGGACGTCCCAGACGACGGCGCCGTGGATGTCGAGACCGGGCAGGACCAGCAGCAGTTCGGGGTCGTGGAGCAAGACGACGTCGGCGTCCTCGCCGTGGGTACGCAGGACCCGGCGAGCGGCGCGAAGTGCCTGGCCCCTGGCCCGCCCGACGGCTCGCGGCAGGTCGATCGCGGTGAGCTCCGGCCATGGATCGGTCTTGCAGGCGGAGAACGGCGCGGCGTAGGTGACGGAGTACCCGGCGTCGAGCATCGCCCTGATCTGCCGGTGGAGGATCCGCGCGTCCTGCGGGTGGTGCACCACCGTGCACACGAGTACCCGCAGCTTCGTCCCAGCCCTCGGCGAGCTCCGCCCGCCGGGACGCACCCCCAGCCCGGGCATCGTCACAGCACCTCGGCTGTCCCGTCGCTGACGCCCCGGGTGTCGAACAGCAGGCGGGCCGCTGCGAGCGTGGTCGGGTCGTAGGCGGCGTGGGCCTGCAGGAGCAGGCTCACGTCGGAGGTCCGGAGCCCGTGGTCGAGGTCGTCGACCCGTGGTATCTCCTCGTCGTCGACCAGCCAGGTGTCGACGTAGGGATCGTGGAAGATGAGGTTGGCGCCCATCCGGCGGAGCCGGCGGGCGACGGGGCGCGAGGGTGATTCGCGCTGGTCGGCGACGTTGGCTTTGTACGTCACACCGAGGATGAGCACGGTGGAGCCCTTGACGGACTTGCCGGCGTCGTTGACGAGGTCCTGCACGCGTTGGGCGACGTAGGCCGGCATCCGCTGGTTGATCTCCTGGGCGAGCTCGACGAACCGGAACGGGTAGCCGAGCCGTTTCACCTTGTACGAAAGGTAGTTGGGGTCGATCGGAATGCAGTGTCCGCCGACGCCGGGGCCGGGGTGGAACGCCTGGAAGCCGAACGGTTTGGTCGAGGCGGCGGCGATCGCGTCGCGTAGGTCGATGCCGAGCTCGTGGCAGAAGATCGCCATCTCGTTGACCAGGGCGATGTTGACGTGCCGGTAGGTGTTCTCCAGCAGCTTGGCCATCTCGGCCTCGCGGGTGCCCTTGGCGCGGACCACGTGGTCGCAGATCTTGCCGTAGAACTCCTCGGCCCGCTCGGTGCAGGCCGGCGTGTGCCCTCCGACGACCTTCGGCGTGTTCCGCAGGCCGTAGGTGGGGTTGCCGGGGTCGATCCGTTCGGGCGAGAACGCCAACGCGAAGTCGGTGCCCGCGAGCAGGCCGGACTTCTCCAGGATCGGGCGTACGACCTCATCGGTCGTACCCGGATAGGTCGTCGACTCCAGCACCACCAGCATCCCCCGGCGGAGTTGGCCGGCGACCATCTCCGCGGCCAGGGTGACCGCGGCGAGGTCGGGCCCGCCGTCCTCGTCGAGCGGGGTGGGTACGCAGATGACGACGGCGTCGGCCGTGGCAAGGGCCGCTTCGTCGGTCGTCACGGTGAAGCCTGCGCGGAGCATGGCCGCGATGTCGGCATCGGATATG
>JBOHED010000655.1:0-9157 GCA_050700915.1 Actinopolymorphaceae bacterium
CCGGAGCCCGACGCACCACCGATGGACGGAGACGCGTGAGTACGGGCGGGAGCACGATCTCCCGTGGCACCGACTACGCGAGGCTCACCGGCCGGATCCGCCAGGCAGGGCTGCTCAATCGCCGGCCGGGCCACTATGTCGCAAGGTTCACCGTGACGCTCACGCTGCTGGCCGCGGCCGGGGTAGCGTTCGTCGTTCTGGGCGACTCGTGGCTACAGATCCCACTCGCCGCGGGACTTGCCGTGATCTACACCCAGATCGCGTTCCTCGCCCACGACGTGGGGCACCAGCAGGTCTTCGCCTCCAAACGGCACGCCCGCATCGCCGGCATTCTCCTGGGCAACCTCGGGATCGGGTTGAGCTACGGCTGGTGGATCGGCAAGCACACCCGCCACCACGCCAACCCCAACCACGTCGACGACGACCCTGACATCAGTGTCGGCGGGATCGCCTGGTCGAGCCACCAGGCCCGGAGCCCTCGTGGAATCGCCTCGAGAACCCTTGTCAGCTGGCAGGCGTTCCTCTTCTTTCCGCTGCTGCTGCTGGAAGGCCTCCACCTCTATGTCTCGGGCGTACGCGCCTTGTGGCGTGGGGACGTCAAACGCAGGACGGCCGAGGCGGTGCTGCTTGCGCTGCATACCGTCGGCTGCCTCGCGGCTCTGTTCCTGGTCCTCTCGCCCGGCAAGGCGCTGGTCTTCTTCGCCGTCCACCAGGCGGTCTTCGGGCTCTACCTGGGTTGCTCGTTCGCGCCGAACCACAAGGGCATGCCACTGCTGGAGGAACGCCTCGACTACCTCCGCAAGCAGGTCCTCACCTCCCGCAACGTGCGCGGTGGATGGTTCGTCGACCACGCCCTCGGCGGGCTGAACTACCAGATCGAGCACCACCTGTTTCCCAGCATGCCGATGCCGAACCTTCGCAGGGCACAGCCGTTGGTGGAGGCGTTCTGCAGGGAACACGGCATCGCCTACCACGGCACTGGACTCTTCCGCTCCTACCGGGAGATCCTCGCCTACCTGCACGACAACGGCGCCTGCCTCCGCGCACCACAGCGCACCCTGTCCTGACCGGGCACTGGGATCCGGCAACCGTGGCCAGGCTGCGGGCAGCGCGCCGGTCGACCCCCTAAAGTGCGTGGACATGGCAACCGTTGTTCTGCGTGTACGACTCGTCAGCGGCTCCCTGCTGGATCTCAGCTACGAGGAGCCCGAGGTCTCCGATGTCGAGCAGGTCGTCGAGCACGTGATCTCGAGGCTTGCCCAGGACGCCGGAGTGCTCCGTGCACGCCACGGCGAACGGCTCGTCGTGTTGTACGGCCGGGGTGTGGCCTCGGTCGAGGTGACACCCCGTGGCGCCGTTCTCTGACTGTACGGACTGACGGTGCGGACGAGCAGCGGCGGACGTCGCCAGCCAGCCAACGGTTGTGAGGTCTGGTACGCACGGCTCGGCGATCTCCGGCCGCGCCACGACAGCCTCCTCGACCGGGTCGAAGGCACCAGGCGCGCGGCGTACCGCCAGCAGGCCGACGCCGACCGCTTCACCCTCGGCCGCGCCCTCGCCCGACTGGTGGTGGCGCGTGAGCGGAAGATGCCCGCCTCGTCCGTACGTCTGGACAGCACCTGCCGCAGGTGCGGGGAACCTCACGGCAAGCCCCGGGTGGCAGGTCCGGCAGCGCCCGAACTGTCGATCTCCCACGCCGGGGAGTGGGTCCTCCTCGCGGTGAGCCACGCTGGTGCCGTGGGCGTGGACATCGACACCGTCAGCGCTGTCTCTGCCGGATCGGACGCGGCCCGACCGGATGCGGCCGGACCGGACGCGGCCGAGCTCGCCACCCAGGTGTTGACCGGGTCCGAGCTCCATCACCTGCGCCGCCTCCCGGCCGAGGAACAGCCGGCGGGCTTCGTGCGGTACTGGGTCCGGAAGGAGGCAGCCCTCAAGGCAACCGGCCTCGGCCTGGCTCTCGACCCCACCGGCATCGAGATCTCCGCGCCGGACGAGGTGCCCGTCGTGGTGTCGTCGGGCGATCTGGACCACCCCGCGGAGACGTTCGCGCTCGCCGACGTGTCCATGTCGGAGGGATACCTGGCCGCGGTCGCGGTCGTCACGGATCCGCCGGTCAGCGTGGCGTCCGGCTCCGGGCGACGGCCGTTGTCCGTACGCCTCCACGACGCGGCGCCACTCCTGCGCGGGTGGGCGGGCCCGACCGGCGATCGAGGAGCGACCGCACCGGCACCTTAGGCTAGCCTTACCAAGATGACCAGGCTCCGGGCGCATCCCCGTACCTCCCGGATCGCCGGCCTCGTCGTCCTTCTCCTGCTGCTCCTGCTCGTTGCCCAGCTCAGTGTCATGGTCGGAGCCAAGCCGATCTCGGCGACCGTGGTCCTCGACGCGCTGCGACACGCGGACTCGTCGACCGAGCACCAGATCGTCCGTGAACTCCGGGTCCCACGTACTCTCCTCGGCCTTGCCGCCGGTGCCGCGCTCGGCCTCGCCGGGACCCTGATGCAGGCGCTGACCCGCAACCCGCTCGCCGACCCCGGCATCCTCGGCATCAATGCCGGCGCCGCGGCTGCCGTGGTCGCGGTGATCTCGCTGTTCGGCGTCTCGGCGTTCTCCGGATACGTGTGGTTCGCGTTCGCGGGTGCGGCACTCGCGGCCGTCGTCGTCTACGCCCTCGGCTCGACGGGCCGTGGCGGCGTCAACCCGGTCCGCCTCGCGTTGGCCGGCACGGCCGTCGCGTTCGCCTGCGTCGCCGTCACGCAGGCGGTGATCCTGCTGGATCCGGAGGCGTTCAACGAGTTCAGGTTCTGGGTCGTCGGTTCGCTCGCCGGCCGGGACGCCGGGACCCTCGTGCCGCTGCTGCCGTTTCTCGGCATCGGCGCGGTCCTGGCGCTGGGGCTGGCCCGGGCGCTCAACGCGCTCGCTCTCGGCGAGGACACCGGCCGGGCCCTCGGCGCCCACGTCACCGGCACCCGCGCGGTCTCGGCGGTGGCGATCGTGCTGCTCTGCGGTGCCGCCACCGCGGCGGTCGGACCGATCGCGTTCCTCGGCCTCGCCGTCCCGCACGCCGCCCGGCGCCTGGTCGGTGCCGACCATCGCTGGATCCTGCCGTACGCAATGGTTCTGGCCCCGCTGCTGCTGCTCGTCGCCGACATCCTCGGCCGGGTGGTGGTGAGTCCCAGCGAGGTGCAGGTCGGAATCGTCACCGCCTTCGTCGGCGGGCCGGTCTTCATCGCGCTGGTGAGTCGGCGCAGGATCGCGGCGCTGTGACCGTCGTACGCATGACCGCCGGCGCCCTCGTGCTACGTAGCGAACATCCGCAGCTGTCGGTCCGCCTCCATGTCCGCACGCTCGTCGTCGCGGCCGTGCTCGTGGTGGCACTCGCCGGCACCGGCGCCGTCGCTCTCGTGGTCGGCGACTTCCACGTACCGCTCGCCGAGGTCGTACGCAGCCTCGCCGGAAGGAGCCTCGTCCCCGCCCACGACTACGCCGTCCTCGACCTGCGGCTGCCGAGGTTCGTCACCGCGGTCCTGGTCGGTGCGGCGCTCGCGGCCAGCGGTGCCGTCTTCCAGCACCTCACCCGAAACCCGCTCGGCAGCCCGGACGTCATCGGATGTACGCAGGGCGCCGCTACCGGTGCGCTGCTGGTCATCCTCGTCACCGGCGGCGGCTTCGCGCAGCTGGCCACCGGCGCGGTTGCCGGCGGCCTCGCGACGGCGGCGTTCGTCCTGATGGTGTCCTGGCAGCGCGGCCTGCACGGCTACCGGCTGGTGCTCATCGGGATCGGCCTCGCCACGATGCTGCTCGCGGCCAACAACTTCCTGCTCGCCCGCGCCAACCTCGAGCGTGCACAGGTCGCGCAGGCGTGGCTGATCGGCAGCCTCAACGCGCGCGGGTGGGAGTACGCCGGTCCGTTGGCGCTCGCTCTGCTGGTGCTGCTGCCGCCTGTCGTCCTTCTCACCCGGCCGCTGCGCCTGCTCGACCTGGGCGATGACGCCGCCACCGCTTTCGGCGTACGTACAGGACGGGTTCGGACCGGACTGCTCGTCCTCGCCGCCGCGCTCGCGTCCGTCGCCACCGCCGCGGCCGGTCCGGTGATCTTCCTGGCGCTCGCCGCACCCCAGATCGCGACGCGGCTGACCCGCGCGTCGGGACCTAACGTGGTGACCTCCGCGTTGACCGGGGCGTTGCTGCTGGCGGTCAGCGATCTCGCGGCACAGCGGTTGTTCGCGCCTACCCAGCTTCCGGTCGGGATCGCGACCGGCGCCGTCGGCGGTGTCTACCTCGGCTGGCTGCTGACATCACAGTGGCGTTCTGGCGGGGGTGAATGAGAGGCCCGACGCGCGCCGTCAGGACGCCCGGGACCGCAGCTTCGTGAGGATGCCCTCCAACGTGTCGAGCACGGCGAGCGCGCTGCTGTAGCTCACGGTGTAGAAGTTGGGCATCGGGAAGACCTGTTCGGCCATCACTGCCCTGAGGTTCTCCCAGCCAGGCTTGCCGGTCAGCGCCTGCATCGGCTTCACCAGCGTGCCGGTGTCGTCGGCCTGGGCGACGATCACGTCGGAGTCGTCGATCAGGGTGAGCTGTTCCAGGGAGTACGCCTTGCCGGTGCCGGACTTGCCCATGGTCGCATGGCCGAACCGCACGCCCGCGTCCTGCAGGATGACGCCGATCCATCCGTCCGGATACAGCAACGACCATTGACCTTCGCCGAAGGAGACCTCGTAGAGCATGCTCCACTTCGTCCGCTCGAGCACGTCGGCGTAGTCGCTCTTGAGCTCGGCCGCCCGCTCGGTGTACTGCGTACGTAGCTTCTCCGCTTCGGCTTTCCGGCCCACCGCATCCGCGGCGTCGATCGCGACCTTCGTCCAGTCCGACGTCTTCTCGGCCATGAGCACGAGCGCGGGTGCGATCTTCGGGTACTCCTTCATCAACGGGTCGGTGTAGCCGGGTACGCCGTTGACGAGAATCAGGTCCGGCTTGGCCGCAAGGACCTTCTCGATGTTGATCTCGACCCACGAGCCGATCGAGGGCAGTGCCTGGTACTCCTTCAGCACATCGCCACCGACGAAGGTCTCCAGGTTCGGGATCTCCGCGGCCGCGACGGGCGTGTATCCGACGTCGAGGAGTGGCGCGGCCATCTGATAGCTCGTGCAGACCACCCGACGTGGCCGCGACGGAATCTCGACCGTGCCGCGGGCGGTCTTGAACTCGCGGGTGGTCGGCGGCTGCGACGTCTTCCTCCCCGCCGGGGTGGGTTCGTTCTCCGGTCCGCACCCTGGGAGACCGAAGGCGGCGGCGCCTCCCAGTGCGCCGAGCAACAGTCCCCGCCGGCCGAGTGACTTCGATTCGGCGTACGCCATCGGTGAATCCACCATTCCCTTGTGTCGAGCGACGTGCCCTGACCCCGGCCACATTCGGCACCGAAAACAGAAATGCAGACCTG
Source organism: Actinopolymorphaceae bacterium (assembly GCA_050700915.1). Taxonomy (GTDB): domain Bacteria; phylum Actinomycetota; class Actinomycetes; order Propionibacteriales; family Actinopolymorphaceae; genus Thermasporomyces. Next base: position 5,447 of record JBOHED010000655.1, read on the forward strand.
CCCCTGCGCGGCGGCCCGCGAGACATCTAAGCATGGTTAGGCTTACCTTACAAGCACGGTGTCATCGGGTGTCTCGCTGTCGGTTTCCGGTGGTGAGGTCGGTGTCGACCGCACCGTACGAAGGGCCGGAAACGCGAGGGCGACCAGCAACACCAGCGTCGTACACAGGAGACCGCCGGCGACCACCGCGACGCTCGGCCCGACCACCGAGGCCGCACCGCCTGCCACCACGCTCCCGGCGGCCGGACCCACGGTCGCCTGCGCGAGCCAGAAGCTGCTCACCCGCCCCATCAGGTGATCGGGCGTGTGCCGTTGCAGCAGGGCGCGCTGCAGGATCTCCGACAGGATCATCCCGAGCCCCGCCATGCCCAGGAACACCAAGGCGACCGGAAGATGCCGGCTGAACCCGAACGCCGCCATCCCCAAGCCCCACAAGGCCATCGTCGCGGTCAGCACGCGTCCGGGCAGCCGCACCCGACCGACCCAACCGCTGAACGCCGCACCCAGGAAGGCGCCGACCGCGGGGGCGGAGTAGAGCAGACCGATCGTGCGCGGGTCGCCCTGCAGGACCCGCTCCCCGATCTCGGGAAAGACGGCGTACGGCAGCGCGAACAATCCACCCGCCAGGTCCATCAACAGCAACCCGCCGATGATCCGATTCCGGCGGACGAACGAAAGCCCCTGGCGCATCGCCTTGACCGGATGGCGATGCTCGGCGACCGCGGGCGCGCGGCGACCGACCCGGCTGGTGAGGACGACCTGGACCACCGTGGCCACACAGGTGAGGCTGTAGCAGAACGCCACGCCGGGCCCGGCGATGATCATGCCGCCCACCGACGGCCCGACCATCGTGCCCAGCTGGGTCGTGATCGCGGTAAGCGCGCCGGCCGCCGCGAGCTGGTCCGCGCTGACGAGGTTCGGAGTAATCGCCAGCAGGGCGGTCTCGCTGATGCCGTCGACGACGCCGATCGCCGCCGCGCACAGGTAGACGACCCACAGGCGCGGCTGGTCGGCGAAGGCGTTCAGCGCCAGGGCGGCGAACACCACCGCCGCCGAGGTCCGCGAGACGACAAGCAGCTGCCGGCGTTCGTACCGGTCGGCGAGGACGCCCCCCGCGAGCGTGCCGGCAAGCAGAGTCGCGCCAGCGGCCGCGTTCACCCCCGCGACGGCGAGGGAGGAGTGGGTGAGCTGATAGACCTGGACCGACAGCCCCACCAGCGTGAGGCTGATGCCGAGAAGGGCGATCACCCGAGCCCAGAACATCAGCCGGAAGTCGCGACTGGACCGCAGCGGACGCAGGTCCATCGCCATCGTTCCGATCCGCATACCGACTACCTCTTGTCGGCGTTCATCGCCTGGTCGGCGTTCATCGCCTCGACGAGAGAGGCCGGCCGCATGTCGGTCCAGTGCTCCTCGACGTAAGACAGGCACGTCTGCCGGGACTCGTTCTGAACCACCGGCGTCCACCCGGCCGGGATGTCGACGAAAGAGGGCCACAGGGAGTGCTGGCCCTCGGCGTTGACGAGGACGTGGAAGGTGCCGTCGGGATCATCGAACGGGTTCGTCATGGGTGCTGCTTCTCCTTCTCCTGCTGCGGTTCTGACGACTCCTGCTGCGGTTCTGACGGTCGGGGTGCGGTTCGGGTCGATCACTCGCGCCTCTGGTTGATCGCCGGCGTTTCCGGCGACGTCGCATGCGGGTCGGCGACCGTGCGGAGCCTCGCGTCGACGAGTGGCCCCCACTCCGCGAGCGGCCCCGGATCGGTGAGTTCGGTGTGGAGACAGTCGATGTCGTGAACGTCGATGCGCCCGGCCACGAACGCCTCCCAGCGCCGGTGGGACAGCGTTGTTCCCGCCTTGTCCGCCGTGGCGCGGACGAACAGGACGTCACCGTCGTACACCTCGTGCCTGGCCTTGCGCATCAGGCTGGACGCCTGGGTGGCGATGTCGACGACGGCGGCGCGAGTCGTGGCATCCAGTGCGGCCGCCGGTCCGGTCGTACCGCCCTCGAGGCGGGACAGGAAGTCCCGCGCGTCCTGGGTGGTGACGAGGTCCCGTTCGGCCCGTTCGCTCTCCTCCAGCGGGTACGCGTCGACGAGCGCGAGCAGCGCGACCTCGGCACCCTGTGCGCGGAGGTGGGTGGCCATCGTATGGGCGACGAGCCCGCCGAACGACCAACCGAGCAGATGGTACGGACCTTCCGGCTGGACGGTGCGGAGCTGCTCGACGTACTCGGCCGCCATCTCCTCGGTCGTGGCCGGCATCGTGGCGGTGGGATCGGCGAGCCGTCGCGGCTGGAGACCGATCAGCGGTCTTTCGGCATCGACGTGCCGGATCAGACCGGCGAAGGGCCAGGCCATCCCGAAGAGTGCGTGGACGCAGAAGAGTGGTGGCTCCCTTCCGGACGTACGCAACGGCAGGAGCGGCAGGAGCGCCGCCGATCGGCTGATCGGATCGGACAGGTCGGACGGGTCGGACGGCTGTGCGTGGTCGAGATACTCCGCGAGCAGGGCGACGGAGGCGTGGGCGAAGAGGTCGGCGATGGGAACTCTCCGGCCGAGGACCTTGGTGATCCGGTTCTGGAGTACGACGAGCAGCAGGGTGTGGCCGCCGAGGTCGAAGAAGTTGTCGTCTATGCCGGGGGTAGGGGTGCCGAGGACGTCGCCAAAGGTCTCGGCGAGGACTTGTTCGCGGGCGTTCCGGGGGATCCGGCTCCCGCGCGTGGCCGGAACTTCGGGTGCCGGGAGGGCTCTGCGGTCGAGCTTGCCGTTGGGGAGCAGCGGGAGCGCGTCGAGGACGACGTAGGCCGAGGGCACCATGTAGTCCGGCAACTCGGCGGCCAGGCCCGCCCGCACCTGCGCGGTATCGGGTCGCACTCCGCCCGGCGGCGGCGCCAGATAGGCCACCAACCGCCGATCCGGCACCGCATCGTCACCTCTGGATGTCTCGTGCACGACCACCGCAGCCCGGGCGACATCGGTCCGGCGTTGTAGGGCTGCTTCGATCTCTGCCGGTTCGATCCGGAATCCGCGCAGCTTCACCTGATCGTCGACCCGGCCGAGGAACTCCAGGTTCCCATCCGGCCGCCACCGCACCAGATCCCCGGTCCGGTACATCCGCTCACCCACGTTGTCGCCGAACGGGCAGGCGACGAACCGTTCCGCCGTCAACCCCGGCTTGCCCAGGTAGCCCCTGGCCAACCCATCACCCGCAAGATACAACTCACCAGCCACACCAACCGGCACCGGCCGTAACCCCGAATCCAGAACGTACGCACGCGTGTTGACATCCGGAGACCCGATCGGCAACCGATGTCCAGACCACGACGGATCACAACGCCAGAACGTCGAGTTCACCGTCACCTCGGTCGGGCCGTACGCATTCACCATCACCCGCCCCGCCGCCCACCGCGCGGCCAACCCCGTCGGCATCTCCTCGGTCCCCACCACGAGAGACGCCGACTCAGGGAAGGCCACGTCCGCCGGGATCGTCGCCAACACACTGGGTGGAACGACGAGGTGCGTCAATGCGTGCTTGACAGCAAACTCCGCGAGCGCCTCACCTCCGCGTGCGTGGTCAGGAGCCACCACCAAAGCCCCTCCGGACAACACCGACACACTCAACTCGGCGAACGTCACGTCAAAACCAGGCGAAGCGAACTGCAACACCCGATCCCCAGGACCTGACGGAACCACCCGGTTGAACGTCGCCA
>JBOHED010000656.1:0-3632 GCA_050700915.1 Actinopolymorphaceae bacterium
GACACGAGGATTCTCGGATACGACCACAACTGGGACGTCATCAGCTATCCGGAAAGCCTCTACGCCAATCCCGAGACCGAAGAACACGTCTTCGGCACCGCATGGCACTGCTACGGCGGCGATGTGCGGGCGCAATCCCTTTCCCACAACAACTATCCGGCCAAGCCGGCATACCACACCGAATGTTCGGGCGGCGAATGGGAAGGCAACGACGAAGCCGGATTCGCGGGCGCCATGAGCCTCGTGATCAACGCCCCGCGCGACTGGGCGAAGGCCGTCGTCCGGTGGAACATGGCACTCGACGCGGCCAACGGCCCCACGAATGGTGGCTGCCTCACCTGCCGCGGCGTGCTGAAGGTGACGCAGGACGCCAACGGGGACTGGGACTACGCGAAGACCGTCGACTACTACGCACTCGGCCACGCCAGCAAGTTCGTCACGCCGGGCGCACGTCGGATCGCCTCGAACACCCTCGGCGCCGGCAGCATCGCAGACGTCGCGTTCGCCAACCCCGACGGTACGAAGGCCCTGGTAGCGCACAACTCCGGGACCGAACGGCGCACGTTCCAGGTCCAGTGGGGCGACCGGTGGTTCTCCTACTCCCTCGACCCTCGAGCCGCGGCGACGTTCGTCTGGTCCGGACGTCAACACGGTAATGCCGATGCCGACACGATCGGGTCGGTCGACCTCGCCTTCGAGGCCGCTGACGGCAGTCAACCGGTGGTGAGCTACGACGCCGGCCTGCTCGCTTCCCTCGATCAGGTACGTGTCGGCGGCGACTGGCTTGGCTACTCGGTGCCGACCGGCGGCGCGCTCGAACCGCCCGGTACGCCGACCGCGCTGCCGCGAGACGCCTGGGCCGTGTCCGCGTCGGCCAGCGCCCCGGAGGATCCGGCCGCGCAGGCGATCGACGGTGATCCGGCTACCCGATGGAGCACCGGTGCCGGCATGGCGCCAGGCGACTGGTTCCAGGTCGACCTCGGCGCGACGACAGCATTCAGCGAGATAAACGTCGACACGTCGGGAAGCCCCGGCGACTTCGTTCGGGGCTACGAGGTCTACGTCTCCGACGACGGAACCACGTGGGGTGAGCCGATCGCCCGCGGTGGTGGGCGTACGGACCTGCGGGTGCTCGTCCCACCGGTCGAGGCGCGGTACATCCGGATCGTCAACACAGGTAGTTCGGGTAGTTGGTGGTCCATCCACGAGCTGAACGTCCTGGCGTCGGACGGAGCGGGCACCGAGACAGGCGCGAACGCAGACACGGGCACGAACGCGGGCGCGAACGCAGACGCCGGCACGAACGCCGGCACGAACGCGGGCGCGAACGCGGGCGCGAACGCAGGTGCGAGCGTGGAAGCGGGCATACCCGCGGTGAGCACCGCCGACAACCGGGACCTGCAGCGCCGGACCGCCAGCCTCCCCGACGGCACACAGCTAGAGGTCGTCTACAACGCCGGCCGGAGGGTCGCGACCTTCGAGGTCTCCTGGTCGGGTACGGCGTACGCCTACCGACTCCCGGCCGGCGCCACCGTGGCCTTCACCCGCGCGGGCTGAGCGCCTCGGCAGGTGCTCGACCATGATCATGAAACCGCGCGGCAGGCCGCTACCCGGTCCGTCGCCTCAGGACGGGCCCAGGTCGCCGGCGGCCTTGATCAGCGCGACCGTCGCCGCGACGGCACCGGCGACGTCGATCCTGTCGACGACGTACGTCGTACGGGCCGCGCCCACGTCCGCGCCGGCCGCACCCTCGCCGGCCGGGTCCGGCTCGGCGACGCTGACTCCGGCCCGGTCGCCCGCGGGCTCGACCCGCACCCGAACCGGAGCCGTCGAACCGAGCAGGTCCGGCCGCAGCATGGCGAGCACGGCGATGGGGTCGTGCGGGTGGTTCCACTGGTGCTCGGTGTACTGCCACCACTGGTGCACCTCGGCCTCGAGCTGCCGACCCAGCGCACCGGCCGCCGCGATCGTGGCGAGATGGTGGGGTTCGAGCCTGGGCTGGGTAGTGATCTCGAGACCGACGACCGTCGCCGGGATACCGGACGCGAAGACCTCCGCCGCCGCGACGGCGTCGCACTTGAAGTTGTGCTCCGCCTGGTCACGCCCGTCGAACCGGCCACCCATCACATAGAGCCGCCGGACGTTGCCGACGAACGCGGGGTCCGCCCGGATCGCCGCCGCGATGTTGGTCAGCGGCCCGACCGCCACCACCTCCAGCTCGCCGGGTTGCGCGGCCGCCGTCTGGGTGAGGAACTGCGTCCCGGTGACGTCCTCCATGAAGACCTCGCCACCCAGGTCGTCGTAGAGCTGACCCTCGAATCCCGCCCACCAAGGCTCGGCTCCGGACAGCGGACGCGCCCCACCGGATGCCACCGGCAGACCGTCGTGGCCGGCCAGCCGAGCCAGCCGCCGAGCGATCCGGGACCGTACGTCGACGTCGCCGTAGACAGTCGTCACTCCGAGTAGCTCGACGTCGGCCGCCCCGAACAGCATGGCCAGGGCCAGAGCGTCATCGACATCGGAGCCGATGTCGGTGTCGAGGATCACCCGATGCGCCACGGCGCCCTCCGTTCGTCCCGATTGCGCTCACCGAGCGCTGCCAGTCCGAGCGTACGTCTCGGTCCGCAACTCCTCGGCGGTGCCGACCGGGACACACCGCGATTTGCCGCTTCCCGGACAGCACGCCGCGCCCGCAGCGCCGATAGGCCGTGTGTCGCTGGCGCCAGCGCCGACGGTAGGTAACCCTGTGTCACGACGCTAGCTTCGCTGGCGGGTGAGTTCCTTGCCGAGCTTGGGGCCGAGAAGGTCCAGGATGCCGCTGCCGGACTCACCACGCTCGGGGAGATCCTCGAGAAAGGACGCGGCGATCAGCTCGTCGACCTCGAAATCCTTGCCGTACTCGTCCTCCAGCGCGGCCAGCACCTTGCTGACCCGCGCGACTGCGGGTTCCTGGCCGGTGCCGGTCCACTCCACCAGCCGGTCGATCAGCTCGCCCATGAACACGTGGGGAAGAAGCTCGCCGTAGGTCTCCAGGTGCTCGTTGAGGTCATCGGCGAGCGCGGGTTCGGCCGCGACCAGGCGCTGGACGGTCCTGTGCGTCGCCGAGGTCGACGGCCGACGATCGAGCAGCCCGCGCAGCTTCGGCCCGAGGAGCGCCTCGACCGAACCACGCGGATCGTCGCCGATCGGAAGGTTCGCGAGGAACGAGCCGGCGATCAACTCATCCGTCTCGTCGTTCCTGCCGACCTCGGACTCCAACAAGTCCAGCAGCTCCTGGAACTGACCTGCGCTGTCCGGGTCCCTGGACTGGTACCCGGCCGCGGTGACGAACGCGGCCGTGCGCAGGAACGCCTTCGGCGCCTGGTGACCGAACTGCTGCCGGTGCTCGGACAGCATCGGCGCCAGCCCGGGCGCGGCCTCGGTAAGCCGGGTCAGCAGTGCCTCGACCTGCTGGGCCATCAAGGGTGTCCACCGCCTCGTCGGTAGGCGTCTCTGAGCTCGTTGTACAGCTCCTGGGCGATCCTACGGTCCGAGGGGGACAGGGCATTGCGGCCGGTGTTCCCGAGCAGCCCTCTGAGACCGTTCATGATCTCCCGGCCCTTCTGGAGGTGGAAGATCCCGTTGGACGCCCG
>JBOHED010000657.1:0-3765 GCA_050700915.1 Actinopolymorphaceae bacterium
GCGCCGGGGATCCCGTGGACCACCTCGTCGTTGACCGACGTGCAGATCGACGCGGGATAACCGAGATAACCCTGGAACGACGGAACCGCACCCGAGGAACGGATCCGCTCCTCCGCCAACAGGTCCAGCTCACCTGTCGTGACACCCGGCGCCACCGCTTCACGGAGCATCGCGAGCGTGTCCGCCACCACCAGGCCGGCCCTGCGCATGAGCGCGATCTCGGCGGGCTTCTTCAGCTGCACCCTGCGATCGAGGAACACCACCGTCACCTGCCAGCGCGGGCTACGCCAGCGCCGCCAGCACGCGTTCGGTGACCTCGTTGACTCCGCCCATCCCCTTGACGATCACCAGGAGCCCACGCTGAGCGTAGACCCCGAGGAGTGGCTCGGTCTGCTCGCTGTAGACCTCCAGCCGGCGCCGGATCACCTCTTCGGTGTCGTCCGTACGTCCGTCTGACTCCGCGCGACCCAGCAGCCGGCGGACGAGTTCGTCGTTGTCCACCTTCAGGACCAGCACCCGGTCGAGCTTGACGCCTTCGTCGGCGAGGATGTTGTCGAGCGTCTCGACCTGCGCCAGCGTGCGAGGGTAGCCGTCCAGGAGGAACCCCTGCCTGGTGTCGGGTTCGTCGAGGCGCGCCCGCACCATGCCGTTGATGACCTCGTCCGGCACCAGTTCACCGGCGTTGAGATAGCGATCGGCCTCGCGGCCCAGCAGCGTGTGGTTCTCGACGTTCTTGCGCAGGATCTCCCCGGTCGAGATGGCCGGGATCTCGAGACGATCCGCGATCTCCTTGGCCTGGGTCCCCTTGCCGGCGCCTGGGGGACCCATGATGAGCAGTCGCATCAGCGCAGGAACCCTTCGTAATGCCGCTGCTGCAGCTGGCTTTCGATCTGCTTGACCGTGTCGAGGCCGACACCCACGACGATGAGGATGGAGGTACCGCCGAACGGGAAGTTCTGGTTGGCGCCGATGAGGACGAAGGCGATCAGCGGGATGAGCGAGACGACGCCCAGGTAGAGCGAACCCGGCGCGGTGATCCTCGAAAGGACGTACTGCAGGTACTCCTCGGTTGGGCGGCCGGCGCGAATGCCGGGGATGAAGCCGCCATGCTTCTTCATGTTGTCGGCGACGTCCTTCGGGTTGAACGTGATGCCCACGTAGAAGTACGTGAACGCCACGATCAGGATGAAGAAACCGATCATGTAGACAGGATGGCTGCCGCGCGCGATGTTGGCGTTGATCCAGGCGGCCCAGGGTGCTGTCGGGTTGAACTGTGCCGCCAGCACCGGGAGGTAACTCAGGCTGGACGCGAAGATCACCGGGATGACGCCCGCCTGGTTGACCTTGAGCGGGATGTAGGTCGAACTGCCGCCATAGGCGCGGCGCCCGATCATCTTCTTGGCGTATTGCACCGGAATCCGGCGCTGCGCCTGTTCGACGTAGATGACGGCGCCCATGATGACCAGGCCGATCACCAGCACGACGAAGAAGATGCCCCAGCCCTGCTGCTGCCGGATCGCCCAGAGTGAGGTGGGGAAGGCCGCGGCGATCGAGACGAAGATCAGGATCGACATGCCGTTACCGACACCGCGGTCGGTGATGAGTTCGCCGAACCACATGATGACGCCGGTGCCAGCCGTCATCGTGATGACCATCGTCGCGAGCGTGAGGATGGAGTCGTTCGGGATCAGGGTCTCGCGGCACCCCGGGAACATCTGACCCGACCGGGCCAACGACACGATCGTCGTCGACTGCAGGATCGCGAGGCCGATCGTGAGGTAACGCGTGTACTGGGTGATCTTTGTCGTGCCGGCGTGGCCTTCCTTCTTCAACGCCTCCAGCCGCGGGATCACCACGGTCAGCAACTGGATGATGATGCTCGCCGTGATGTACGGCATGATCGTCAGCGCGAAGATCGACAGCTGCAGCAACGCCCCACCCGAGAACAGGTTGAGCATGCCGTAGATGCTGTTGCCGCTACCGCCCTGCAGGACCGGGTTGAGGCAGCGCTGCACCGCCGCGGCATCCACGCCGGGGGTGGGCACCACGGAACCGACCCGGAACAACGCGACCATGAAGAGCGTGAACAGCAGCTTCTTGCGCAGGTCCGGCGTCTTGAACGCGTTGACGAACGCGGTGAGCACCCAGTCCTCCTGCGTACCGCCTCATCGGCGGGTCGTTTGGTCGGCAGACCCACCGGCTGTCCGTGCGGACACCGTGCCCGGTCCCCTGACGGTCCCAAGGTTCGAGAAGGCCCAGCCGAACGTTACAGCCGAAAGGTCCAGCCGAAAGTTTCAGCCGGACGATACTGCCTCAGGACTTTACAGGCCGGCCTGAGGCCAGATGGCGCTCGGGGCGCCTCTGTGCCCTGGTCTGGCGAACCATATGGCACAGAGCGCCCCAGTTGTCGCCGGTCTCACCGGCTACCGCTTCGTGACCGAGCCACCCGCCGCCGCGATCTTGTCCGTCGCGCTCGTCGAGAACGCGTCGGCCGTCACCTCCCACGCGGCGCTCGCGTCGCCGTGGCCCAGGACCTTGACCGGCCGCCCGGCCCGGACCGCGCCCTTCGCGGCGAGGTCCTCCGCCGTCACGTCGCCGCCGTCGGGGTACAACTCGGCAAGCGTGTGGAGATTGACCACCTGGTACTCGACCCGGTTGCGGCTCGCGAAGCCGCGCATCTTCGGCAGCCGCATGTGCAGCGGCAGGGCACCACCCTCGAGCCCCACCGGAACACTGCCGCGGGCCTTGCTGCCCTTGGTGCCACGTCCGGCGGTCTTGCCCTTGCTGCCTTCGCCACGACCAACCCGCGTCTTTCGAGTCTTGGCGCCGGGCGCCGGACGCAGATGGTGGACACGCAGCGGGCGGCGGGTCGCCTTGTCGCTGTCCGCTGCGCCTTCGCCCGCGGCCTTCTTTGTGCTGGCGTTGGTAGCCATCGTCAGTCGACCTCCTCGACCACGACCAGGTGGGACACCGTCGAGATCATGCCGCGGATCTCGGGGCGGTCCTCCTTGACGACCACGTCGTTCAGACGCTTGAGCCCGAGCGAACGCAGCGTGTCCCGTTGGTTCTGTTTGCGGCCGATCTTCGACCGCACCTGACGGACCTTCAGACGTCTGGCCATCAGGCACTCACCTCCGCCCGGGCGCGCAACAGCGCTGCCGGCGTGACGTCCTCGACCGGCAGGCCGCGTCGGGCCGCCACCATCTCCGGTGACTCGAGTCCCCGCAACGCAGCGACGGTCGCGTGCACGATGTTGATCTGGTTGGACGAACCGAGCGACTTCGACAGGACGTCGTGGACGCCGGCGCACTCGAGCACCGCCCGCACCGGACCCCCGGCGATCACACCGGTACCAGGGGACGCCGGACGGAGCAGCACGACGCCCGCGGCCTTCTCGCCCTGGATCGGGTGCGGGATCGTGCCCTGGATACGCGGCACCTTGAAGAAGTGCTTCTTGGCCTCCTCCACGCCCTTGGCGATGGCAGCCGGCACCTCCTTGGCCTTGCCGTAGCCGACGCCGACCGTGCCGTCGCCGTCGCCCACCACGACGAGCGCGGTGAAGCTGAAGCGACGGCCGCCCTTGACGACCTTCGCGACACGGTTGATCGACACGACCCGCTCGATGTACGCGGTCTTGTCCGCGGAGCCGCCCCGACGTTCGTCCCGGCGGTCCCGGCGGTCGCCAGAGCCGCTACCGCGGCGCTGCTGGGGTCCAGCCATGGTTACCTCATCTCTCCTGGTCGAACGTCAGAACTCGAGCCCGGC
>JBOHED010000658.1:0-4297 GCA_050700915.1 Actinopolymorphaceae bacterium
TCCGACCGGTTCCTCAACCTCGTGGTGTCGTACCTGCCTGGCCCGAGGGGTACGCATCGGATGGCCGGAGCGCGGGTCCACGCGCTCTATCCCGTCGCCCCGTTGACCCGTGGGGTCCCACTGTCGATCGGCGTGATCACGACCGACGAGACGGCAGGTGTCGGCATCCTCGCCGACCCCGTGCTCGGTCTCGATCGCGCGACCGTCGCCAAGACGATGGGTCAGGTCTACGCCGAGCTGGTGGAGGCCTGAGCATGCCGCACACCAGCGTCGCCATCGCCGTCCCGTTGGCGATCTGTGCGGCGGCGTCCTTCGGCGCGGCGGCGGCCCTGCAACAGCGGGCGGCGCGGCGGGTGCCCGAGGCCGGCCTCACGAGCACCAGGCTGCTGCGGGATCTGCTCCGCCAGGAAGGGTTCATCCCCAGCATCGGGCTGGCGGCGATGGGTTTCGTCCTGCAGGGGATGGCGCTGGCATTCGGTCCGCTGGCGCTCGTCCAGCCGTTGCTGATCACCGGCGCGTTGTTCTTCATCGGGTTCGCCTGCTACCTGGATCGCCGTCCCGTCGATGTCGTGCTGGTATTGGCGGCGACGCTCGCGCTGGCCGGTCTTACGGCGTTCATCCTGGTGGCCCGACCGGAGACCGGCAGCGCCCGCTTCGACACCGACGGTGCGTTGCCGTTCGCTCTGGGTCTGGCCGTCGTGGTCGGGGTCTGCCTGGTCCTGGCGACCCGACTGAGCGGTGACTCGCGGGTCCTCCCGCTCGCCGTCGCCACCGCTGTGTGTTACGGCGTGTCGGCCGGGTTGCTGCGCAGCCTCGCGTCGGAATTCGACGGGGACCTGTTCGCGATGGCAGGCAAGTGGCAGCTCTACGCGCTCGCGGTGGTGGGCGTGGCGGGCTTCTCGCTCAACCAACAGGCGTACCAGAAGGGGCTCCTCGGGACGCTCGCCGTCGCGACCATCACGGTGGGCGATCCGGCGGTCTCGATCGGGGTCGGTCTCGCGTGGCTGGGGGAGTCGATCCGGGGCGGTCCAGCCGCGACCGTCGGTGAGGTGCTGTCCCTCCTGACCGTCGCCGCCGGGATCCTGCTGATCTCCGCACGGTCCCAGCGGCTCATCCAGCGTCGGCGCGAGCAGGAACGACCCGAGGCGTTGCACGACACCCGCCAGCGGTCCGGTGGCTACCTGGCGGCGCCGTGTCCGGAGGACGGTCCGGGCAGGTCAGCTGCCCAGGAACCGCGAGGGTCGTGGCCGGCCGGTCACCGGGCACCGCAGCAACGACGGCGGCAGCGGGACGACGGAACGTAGCGTCGGACAGGCAACGGGCACGCGCGTCACGACTGGGTGGTTCCGCCGATCTTGTCCTTGACAGTCTCCCACCAGGTTCGCCGGTCCACCGGGAACCGCATCTGCGAGGCGGCCAGTCGCCGCGACCCGGGGTGGTACCACTTGCACGCCCACGGGGAGCGCGGCTTCGCGACGCGGACCGCTCCGACCAACGCCACCAGCGGTACGACGATGCCGATCAGGCCGGTACTGATCTTCCCCTTCATGATGGCGACGCACGCGAAAGCGAGGTTGATGACGATCGTCGAGGTCGCGGCCCAGACACCGGAACCTGTCTCGGCGTCGTCGCTCAGCGGGTTCGCGCCGATCAGCAGCAACCCTCCGACGCAGGAGGCGACGAGTACGGCGTCCACCGACGTACGACCCTCCTGCGCCCAGTAGACGTCTTTCAGATAGAGCCACAACGCCAACTCGTCGAGGGTGAGTGCCGCACCGCACCCGAAGGCCACGGCAAGGACCTGGACCCACGGCGACGGTGGTCGGTAGACGAACTCGGCGGCGCCGGCGCCCATCATCAGGAAGATGCCGTAGACGTCGTGGTGGATGTGGACGTCACCGATCTCGGCGTTGCGGAAGGGGCCGCGTCCTGCCCGGATCAACCGGGTGATGAGACGGGTCAGGACGAACGTGACCAGGAACGCCGCCAGCATCCAGGCAAGGGTGCTCCGACTGTGTACCACCGGACGCCCCCTCAACCCGCCTCATGCCGCCGGGCCGAGTTCCACAGCCCGCTGCGGAGGCCGGTCCCCAGTCCACGTTAGGCCGTCGACACTGGTTCGACGGGCTGTTGCGGGGGACCGGAGGGGTCCGCGGATCACCCGATGCGCGGATAGGCCGGTGCGTCTCCCTCGCCGGCGTACCGGTGCTCCGGACCGAAGTAGCTCATCGTGACTGCCCTCCGCGGCAAGCCGGATGTGTTGGCGGCACTGCCGTGGATGAGCAGGCTGTGGAAGAACAGTCCCGTCCCACGCCTCATCGGGACGTCGACCAACCCGGCGTGGTCATAGTGCTCGGTGGGGATCACGAAGTCGTCCTGCGTCGAGACGTGGGGAGCCGGCCCGGCGCGGTGGCTGCCGGGTGCCACCACCAGACAACCGTTTTCGGTCGTCGCGTCGTCGAAGGGAACCCAGCACGACCACAGCGACATCGGGGCGATCGGCCAGTACGGCGAGTCCTGGTGAACCCCCTTCTGCGAACCCACGGCCGCGGGCTTCATCAGCGCGTCGGCGCGGAACAGGTGGAGCGGGGCGCCAAGCAGGGCGTGCATGCGGGCCACGACCGACGGATGCGAGATGAGCCGCCGGAACAGGTCATCGCCGTACAGCCCGCTCACCTTGCGGACATCGCCCCCTGGTTCGGTCTCGAGGCCACTCCGGACCACGTCCGGCTCGCGCTGGAGGGACACGCCATCGGGCAGCGCCCGGCCGCCGGACGCGTAGTCGTGGAGTCGAGCCGCCAGGCCACCACACTCCGCCTCGTCGAGGAGGTCCTCGACGAGGAAGAACCCGTCGCGGTCGGCGTGGACGGACAGCTCGCTGTCGGTCGTGGACATGGCCATCGTCGGACACCCTCTCGGGAGAATCGCCGGTTCGTACCGCCGTACGCGGTGGCCGATCAGCGTCGACTACCACCTTCGCACGCGGCGCAAGGCATGTGCACCATCGAGAATGGAAGCATGAAGATCGTTGATGTCAAGGTGGCTGAAGCGCCGATCGGCTCGCAGTTCGCCAACGCGGTGATCGACTTCTCCCACATGACCGTGTCGGTGATCGCGGTCGAGACCGACGCCGTGATCGACGACGAGCGGGTCGTGGGCTACGGCTTCAACTCCAACGGGCGGTACGCCCAGACCGGCCTCATCACCGAGCGGCTACTTCCGCGCCTGCGCGAGGCGGTGCCCGACGATCTCGTCGACGTCGAGACGGGCCTCCTCGACCCCGTAGCGGCGGGGACGATCATGCGGAGCAACGAGAAACCAGGAGGCCACGGCGACCGGGCGGTAGCGGCCGGGATCGTCGACATGGCGCTGTGGGACGCCGCTGCGAAGGTCGCCCGGCTGCCACTGCACCGTGCGCTGCACCGGCGGTTCGGTCCGCCCGGGAGTGAGCCGGCGGGTTCGGTGCCGGTCTACGCGGCCGGAGGCTACTACTACCCCGACGGGACGCAGGCTTCCCTGCGCGAGGAGATCCAGAGCTACCTCGACCTCGGCTACCGCACGGTGAAGATCAAGATCGGCGGTGCCTCGCTCGCCGATGACCTCGCCCGCATCGAGGGCGTCCTCGCCATCCTCCCCGCCGGGTGCCGCCTCGCCGTCGACGCCAACGGCCGGTTCGACCTTGCCACGGCCCTCCGCTACGCCGACGCGCTGTCGGCGTACGACCTGGCCTGGTACGAGGAGCCCTGTGACCCGCTCGACTACCTTGCGCACGCGGTCGTCGCCGAGGCCTATCCAGGGGTGATCGCCACGGGGGAGAACCTCTTCGCCGTCCAGGACGTACGAAATCTCCTCCGGCACGGCGGCCTCCGGTCTGACCGGGATGTCCTGCAGATGGACCCATCGTTGTCCTACGGCGCGGGGGAGTACGCAGCCATGCTCGGCTGCCTCTCGGCACTGGGGTGGGGTGCAGATCGCTGCTGGCCGCACGGCGGGCACCTGTTCAACCTCGCCGTGGCGAGCGCGTTCGGGCTCGGCGGGTGCGAGTCGTACCCCCGCGTGTTCGAACCCTTCGGCGGGTTCGCGGACGACGCTCCGGTGGAGGCCGGGCGTGTACGCCTGTCAGAGCGTGCCGGCGTCGGCATCGAGGGAAACGCCGCGCTCCACTCGCTCGTCCGCCGCCTCTTCGACTGAGCCACGCCTGCGCGACCTCGCTCTGCGCGTGAGCCATGCCTGAGTACCACGTGAGTCCACGCTTGGCTGCCGCGTGAGCCACGCTTGGCTGCCGCGTGAGCCACGC
>JBOHED010000659.1:0-10426 GCA_050700915.1 Actinopolymorphaceae bacterium
ACCTTGCGGATCCGGCCGTCGGCCCAGCGTTCGAGCGGTTCGTGCCAGGGCTCGTCCGGCGCCACCGCCGGGTCGGAAAGCAGCCGGACGACGGCCAGCGCCGAGGCGTACATCGCCTCCTCGTGGAGCGGCATCCGGTCCCGCTCGACCCGGACCACCAACGGCAGCGACCACGGCTCGGCGTCGTCCCGCGTGGCCCGCACACGCCAAGCCTGTGCGCGCCACTGGCGACGCCAGTGCCGAACAGCGGCCCGCTCCATGTTGATCTTCACCCGTCCTCGAAACCGTCGCCGCAGCGGGGAATCAGCCGTTGGTTGGTTACCGCCCATTGTCCTCGGCGGAGGTGGGCGGAAGCCGACCACGGGCCCTGCCGGGGGCAAACGTGTCCAGGACACCGAAGGTACGGCGAGCCCGTCTCGGCGGGTGCCTTCGCCTCGTCGAACTCGACTGCTGCCGGTAGATGAGGGAGTACCTCCAGAAGAGACGACGTCGGATGACGGCTCCTGGCAGAAGTCGTGCCGCTTCAGTTCTGATCTCCGGCAACGTCATCTGGGCATTCATCGACGGTGCCGGTCCGGAGCCTGCCGCGCGGCTGCCAAGGCGGACCTTCGCCCGTACGGCCGCTTTCGCCGCCAGGTTCGCCGGGGCCGCTATCAGGTCGGGCAGGTAGTCAGCTCGTGTCTCATAGCGACAAAGGCCCAGGATGGCCAGCACGCCACCCGGAGCCAACGCCTCACGCAGTTTGGTGATCGTCTCCGCGAACGGCATGTGATGGATGCTGGCGATACCCGAGATGAAGTCGTAACGCGCAGTGCCCAGGTCGTAGTCGGCCAGATCCGCCTCGGCGTAGTGGACGTGCGGTGTGTCGTGGGACTGCGCACGCGCCCGGGCGATCACCTCGGGCGCACGATCGATGGCGTCCACCGTTTGCGCACGCTGAGCCAGTCGCCTGGCGAACAAGCCGGTTCCGCATCCGATGTCGAGCGCTCGATCGCATGGCCGTGGCACCTGACGCAGCAGATACCGGTGATAGAAGTCGTTGTGGTTGAAGTCAGGCCGTGCGTACGGATCAGTCATCCGGATGACGCTCCCTGTCGGCGGTCGTACGGGCGTTCGTACCAGTGCGATGCTGGTGCGCGCCACCACCGTCCCAGCTGAGAGGAACGCAGATGAACGACCGACCGGCCGACCTCGAACCGCTTCCGGACGACTGGCAGCGCTGTCTGGCGATCGTGGCCCACCCGGACGACCTCGAATACGGTACGGCCAGCGCCATCGCCGGCTGGACCGCCGCCGGCCGCGATGTGGCGTACGTCCTAGTCACGCGAGGTGAGGCCGGTATCGACGGGCTTCCGCCGCAGCAGGCCGCTCGGCTTCGCGAGCAGGAACAACGCGCCAGCGCCGCCGCGGTCGGGGTGTCGGTGGTGGAATTCCTCGACCACCGCGACGGTGTGATCGTGGAGAGTCTCGACCTCCGCCGTGACCTGGCCCGGGCCATCCGCCGGCACCAGCCTGAGCTGATCCTGACGCTCAACCACCACGACACCTGGGGCCGGGGCGCGTGGAACACTCCCGACCACAGGTCGGTCGGCCGGGCGGTCCTCGACGCCAGCGGCGACGCTGGCAACCGGTGGATCTTCCCCGAACTGGTCGACGAAGGCCACGTACCGTGGGGCGGCGTGCGCTGGGTGGCGGTCTACGCGTCGCCCCAACCCACGCATGCCGTCGACGTGACGGACACCCTCGAGGCGGGGGTACGGTCCCTCGCTGAGCACCGTGCCTACATCGAGGCGCTCACAACGCAGGATCCGGTGGAGTACGCCCGGCAGATGCTGACAAGCCACGCCCGCGCGGCGGGAGAGCGCTTCGGTGGCCGGCTGGCGGTGACGTTCGAGCTCTTCCCGCGGTGAAGCCTCCCGCGCCGGCCCTTCCCGCGCCAACACTTCCCGGGCCAGCACTTCCCGAGCTGGCACTGCGCAGGGCGTCGACGGCCGCCGCCACCCGCGCCGCACGCGTCGGGCTTCCCGGGCGGGCTTCGGCGACGAACTCCACCAGGTGCCGGCGCGCCCCGACGTCATCGCCGGCCGGATCCAGCCCGGCGGGATCCAGCCCAGCCGGGTCCAGCCCGGCGGTCAGCAACGCGCGGGCGAGGTCGGCCGGCATCGCCCGGCCGCGGGTACTCGCGGGAAGGACCAGAGTGCCGCGCCAACGGTCAGGCAGCTCGGCCTGGCCGGGCAGCGGGCTCACGATCGTCACATCGTCGAGGGTCAGGACCCGGACCTGCACCGTCGTACGGCGGTCCCTTGCGACACCCGGCTCCCGCGCACCGGCGAGCACCAACTCGGCGGCGCGGTAGCTGTCGTACCCGCTGATTCGCTCGTCGAGGACGTAGCTGTGGAGACCGTCATGGTCCTCCCGATGCCCGCGGACCGGCATCGTCTGCCGTGCGCTCACCGCCCGCGCCCCGTTCATCGGCTCGGTCCCGTGAGCGGACTTCCGGCGTACGTCGTGTACCAGAGCGGCCGGTAGCACCGCCACCGCTCGGGCACGAGGCCGCGGACGCTGCAACGTTCCTCGACCTCGCGCCGGATCCGGAGGTAGTACGACAGGTCCACGGCGTCGGGCGTCCGCAGCACGTCCATCAGCGGCGTGTGCGCCTGGTAGACCTGCACCGACGGGAAGACCGTCACCTGGGGGAGCAACGTCCGGAGAAAGTTGCGCATCTCGGCGTACGGATCGAGCCCCACCACATAGGTGAACGACGTGTCGAGTCCGGCGGCGCGCGCCCGGGCGAGCAGTGCCGGCATCTCCTCCGGACGCAGGCTGGCCTTGCTCTCCTTGAGCAGGACGTCGCGGCGGGAGGTGCACTCGGCGGTGAGGTAGAGCAGGAACGGCCCCACCTCGCGGGCGATCGTGTCGAACGCCTCCTGGCTGCGCAGCACCGAGCTGAGCAGGCCGATCCGCGGGCGCATGCCGTGGTCATCGAGGACCCGCCGGACGGTACGCAGGTGATCCAGCGCGGCCCCCTCGGTGTGGAAGCACCCGGTGGAGATGGTGACCTCGGTCAGGTCGGTGAGCGACCCGCCGGGTGGCAGTTCGGCGGCGAGGCCGGCGAGCAGGGCCGCGATCTCGTCGTCGACCCGCAGCCGCGGGTCCACCGCGTCCTCCAGCGTCGTCGGGCAGAACGCACACCCCGTGCACCGGCTTCGGGAGTTGGGGTTCAGAGTTGCCGCCCGCCAACGCTCACCGTCCCAACACCGCAGGTAACCGGGAACGGCGTCGTCGGCGACGGTACGGTCGACGCGCGCGACCTCACGTCCCTCGACCACGAGGGCACCGCCGACCAGCTCGAACGGAGACTCCGGGCGGCCGGACGGGACGACGACGAGCCGCGGCTCCGGCTCGTCCGGGGCGTGCAGGTCGATCCGGACGCGCGCACCGGCCGGTGTCCGGATCCCGTAGACGTTAAGGGCGATGAGCAGGAGGTCGGTCCACGCGACGTCGTGGTCCGAGGCGAGACATTCCCAGCGGGCGAGTGCGGTGGATTCCACCGTGGCGGTCATCGCTTGTGTCCCTTTCCAGCCGAGTCGACGGCTTTCCGGTCAACCGCGCGTTTCCCGCATCCCGATGCCCGCCCCGAGGAACGCTGCTGTCCAAACGCTGTGGTCCAAACAGTCCCATAGACGTCGGTGAGGATGCATTTCGTTCCACAAATGACGAAATCCGAACATTCCCGCCATGTGAGGAAGCGGCGTGGCAGGGTGGGTGGTTTCCGTCGTACGCACCCGAAGCGGGCTACGCGGTCAGGCGTCGCGGCCGGTATGAGGGGCGCCCTCATCCAATAGGTTCGCGTCACGGGTCCCCTCATGCGACCGGTGTCGGCATGAGGGGCGCCCTCATCCAATGAGGTTCAGCGTCGGGCCACGCACCCGGCGCCGCCACCGCCACACGGCGCGGCGATGGCTATTCGGCGGGCTTCCGGGCCGGAAGTGCACACGCGGGCGTACCGCCGGGCAGGCGGTACCGGTTCGCGGCGATGACGCGGTAGACCAGGTGCGCCAGCCAGCGGAACGGCGGGATCCGGAGCACGGCGCCCGGCACCACCCACACACCGCCCGCGTCGAGCAGGAGACGGGCGATGGCCTGTGCGCCCCCGTCGATCCGCCCGTCGGGGGCGACCCAGACCACCTCGCGTTCGGCCCGCGTACGCAGAACACCCAGGCCGGCGAGGTCGACGCGCTGCCAGGGCGTGACATCCGCCGTGCTTGGGATCCACCGCTCGATCAGCCGGGCGCAGCGGGTGCAGAACCCGCAGTCGCCGTCGAAGAGGAAGACCGGCCCACCCTCGCTGCCCTGATCCTTGCCCGTCACGCCTTCATCCTCCCCGATCGCGACAACCTGCTGGTCGCGAAGAGCCCGGACGTCCCACGACCCGGGGCTACGAGCCGGCGGTCAGCGCGCGCGTGCTTCGGCGGGTTCGAGGGACAGGACGGCGTAGACCGTGGTGGAGTCCGACTCCCTGCGTACGCCCCAGGTCTCCGACAGCTCGTCCACGATCGCGAGGCCACGGCCGCCGAGGGCGGAGGCGGGCAGGTCGAGGTTCCGAGGGTACGTCGAACCCCCGCCATCGGTGACCGCGATTTCCAGTTCGGCGGGTCGCCGGGTCCAGCGGACGCGTAGCGTTCCGGCGGAGAGCGGGCGGGCATGCCGCAGGGAGTTGCCGACGAGTTCGCTCAGGACGACGAGTGCGTCGTGGGCAGCGCCCGGAGGGACGCCGGCGAGCCGCAGGTCAGAGCCAAGCCTGCGTCGGGCCCTCCGCGCACTGGCCACCTCGAAGGGCAGCACCAAAGCAGTGGAGGTCGCCGAACTCTCGACGGGAGCCACAGTCACGCCTTCTCCTTCAACCTCCGCTCGCGACACCCTGACAACGCACGAACCTGCGCAGGCATGACGCTTTGCTTCCCTTCCTGGCGCGTTGGGAAACACTTCGACCACCGTACGGACCGTCCAATGCCTGCCTCGCCGCCGCTCCACCCTGTCGAACCTTCGCTCGAAGGTCGGGTTTCCCTCACGGCCGAAACTGGACGCCTCCTCCAGTACCTACCGCTGATCGGGCGCATCCACCCATCCCGGGTACTCTCGCCCACTGTGAGGAGCGCGAGAAAGCAAACGACCCGAGCCGCCGGCTTCCTCCTGGCGCTGGTGGCCGCCGCGCTGCCCGCCACCCCCGCCCTGGCCGAGCCACTCCAGGCGGCACCGGTCGCGCGCAGCGAGCTCGCCGTGCTCTGCCAAGAGCAGCCGAACGCCAGCAATCCGATCACCGAGACGCCGTGGGAGCAGACGCGGCTGCAGTACGACCGGGTCCACGCCTTCGCGACCGGCCGCGACGTCAGCGTCGCGGTTGTCGACACCGGCGTGTGGGCGTCGCACCCGCAGCTCGAGTCCGCCATCGACCCGACAAGGGAGTCGGCGAGCTTCGCCCGCGATGCCGTGGCAGCGACGCTCGACTGTGACCCTGATGGCCACGGCACCCGCGTCGCGGGCATCATCGCGGCCCGACCGAGTGCCGACACGAGGTTCCAGGGAATCGCTCCGAACGCCCGGATCCTGCCCGTCCGGGTGACCAACTCCCAGGACGAGGGTACGGCCGGCGCCCTCGCCGAGGGCATCAACCACGCTGTCGACCAGGGCGTCGACATCATCAACGTCTCCGTCCTGACCAACAGCGAGTTCGGCGACGTGGTCGACGCCGTCAAGCGGGCCCTGGACAACGACATCATCGTGGTCACGGCGGCCGGAAACACCGGCGGGGACCAGGAAGGCAACGCCAAGACCTGGCCGGCCGAACTGGCCCGCAAGCCTGGCTTCGAGGGCCTCATCGTCGTCGGCGCGACGAACCAGGACGGCACCCTGGCACCCTTCACCACGACCTCGGTACCGGCGTCCATCGCCGCGCCGGGGGTCCAGGTGACAGGGCCCGCGGTGATCCGGGGTCACAACCGCCAGGACGGGACCAGCTTCGCGGCACCCCTCGTGTCGGGCACCGCGGCACTCGTGCTGGAGGCGTACGGCAAGGACCAAACCCCGCTCGAGGTCAAGCGACGGCTGCAACTCACCGCCGACCACCCTGGGGCGGACATGCCGGCCGAGGGCCTCGGGTTCGGCGTCGTCAATCCGTACGAAGCCGTCACCGCTATCCTGCCGGAGTCGAGCGCGGCCCCGGCGACTCCGGAGGCCGGGATCAAGCCGATCGCCGCCCAGGCGGCTCCGGACACCACAGCGCGCGACGTCGCCCTCATCGTGAGCGGATCCGCTGTGGGCCTCGCCCTGATCACGCTCGGCAGTGTGGCCACCTACCGGCGTGGCCGCGACCGCAACTGGCAGCCGAGCCAGGAGCGGCCGCAGGCCCTCGGCTGACGGGGCGGCGCGGGCCGGCCCGTCAGCGTTCCTTGCCGAGGTAGGCGGTCTGGATCAGCTTGGTACCGAACCGGCGGCTGACCAGCGTCCCCCGCCCGGGCGGGAGCGGCGCGCCCCGGACACCACCCCAGAGCTGACCTTCCTCGCGGTTACCGGACATGATCAGGGCCGGGTTGCCCATGTCGCGGATCCGCTGGACGATCGGGTCGTACATCGCCCGCCCTGCACCGCCGAACCCACGCGCGATGACCACATGCAGGCCGATGTCGCTGGCCTGGCTCACGAGGTCGACGATCGGGGCGAGCGGGTTGCCCGACGACGTGGCGACCAGTTCGTAGTCGTCGACGACGATGTAGAGGTCGGAACCAGACCACCACGACCTGTTGCGCAGCTGGTCCGGTGTCACGTCCGGCCCGGGGAGTCGCTTGCGCAGCGCCGCACCCACGTCCTTCAGCAGTTTCGTCGCGGCGTCGGACGACGCGGCGTAGCCGATGACGTGGTCGCCTCCGGCGACGTCGAGCAACGAACGCCGGTAGTCGAGGATCACCATGCGCGCCTCCTTGGGCGTGTTGCGCGCGGTGACACCCCTGACGATGACCTCCAGCAGGTTGGACTTGCCGCACTCCGTCGCACCGAACACGACGAGATTGGGCTCGTCGGACGGGTCGAGGTACATCGGCGCCAACTCGTCCTCGTCGATGCCGATGGGTACGCCGGGACGCACGTCTGCACCGGCCGCCGGCAACGTCTCGAACGGCAACTCCTCCGGCAGCAACCGCACCGGAGGCGCGGGTGGACCCTGCCAGGCGTTCGCCACGGCCTCACACATCGCCTTGACCCCGTCGGCGAGGTGCTCCGGGTCGGAGTCACCGTCGATGCGTGGCAACGCGGACAGGAAGTGCAGCTTGTCCGGCGACAACCCGCGCCCGGGCCGGTTGGCCGGCACGTTGACCGCGGCCTTGCGGTCGATCTCGGAGTCGTACGGATCGCCGACCTTCAGCTCCAGCCGCGACTGGATGAGGTCCTTGATCGCCGTCCGGAACTCCGACCACTTGTTCGCCGTGGCCACCAGGTGGATACCGAAACCGAGTCCACGCGCGGCGATCTGGGTCAACGTGGCCTCGACCGCCTCGTGCTCACCACGCACGGTCCCCCAACCGTCGACGACGATGAAGACGTCGGAGGCGAACCGGTCGGGCGCGATCCGCCCCTCCCGACGCAGCCGGCGGTAGGTCGCGATCGAGTCCACGCCGGCGTCGGTGAATGCGCGTTCCCGCTGCTCCAGCAGCGTGGTCATCTCGCCGACCGTACGCCGGATCGCGTCCGGGTCGAGTCGGGTCGCGACACCGCCCAGGTGCGGCAGCCCGAGCATCGACGGCAGCGTTCCGCCACCGAAGTCGAGGCAGTAGAACTGCACCTCGTCGGGCCGGTGAGTCAGGGCGTACGACGCGATCATGCTCCGCAGCAGCGTGCTCTTGCCGCTCTGCGGACCGCCCACGATGCCGACGTTGCCGCCCGCGCCGGACAGGTCCAGCCACATCGGGTCGCGCCGTTGGTAGTAGGGCTTGTCCACCAACGCCACCGGGGAGACCAGCGTGCCCCGGCCCTCCCATGACACGGTGAGCCCGTGTTCCTGGGACGGCTCCAACGGCCCGGGCAGGAGCTGGTCGAGCGTGGCGGACTCGTCCAGTGGGGGCAGCCACACCTGATGCGCGGAGCGTCCCATCCGCTGGAGCTGCTCGACGATCAGGTCGATGAGCACCTTCGGCTCGTGCATCACCTGGGTCTGGGCGATGATCTGCGTCTGCGTCTCGTCGAGTTCCGGTTCGGCCGGTACCTCGACGATGTTGGGCTCCACGAAGTCGGTCGTGTACGCCGTGATCTGCGGCATCCACTGCCGCTCGCCGGGCTTCGCCGGCTTCTTCGCAGCCGCCGCGGCCAGGCTCGGCGGCTGGTAGATGCCACCGACGTAGCAGGCCTTGAACCGGATGAGGCCCTCGGTGCCGACCTTGAGGTAGCCGCCACCGGGCTCGCGCGGCAGTTCGTACGCATCGGGCACACCCAGCACGACCCGGCTCTCACCGGCGGAGAAGGTCCGCAGACCGACCCGGTACGACAAGTGGGTGTCCAACCCGCGCAGCTTGCCCTCCTCCAACCGCTGCGAGGCCAGCAGCAGGTGGACGCCGAGGCTTCGACCCAGCCGACCGATCATCACGAACAGTTCGATGAACTCCGGCTTCGCCGACAGCAGCTCGCTGAACTCGTCGACCACGATCCACAGCGTCGGCATCGGGTCCAGTGGCTTGCCCTTGGCGCGGTCCTCCTCGTAGTCGCGCAGCGAGCCGTAGTTGCCGGCCTCCCGGAGCAGCTCCTGCCGGCGGTTCATCTCACCGGCCAGGGCGTCCTGCATCCGGTCGACGAGGATCAGCTCGTCCTCCAGGTTGGTGATGACCGCCGACACGTGCGGCAGGCTGTCCAGCCCGAGGAACGTCGCACCACCCTTGAAGTCGACCAGCACGAGGTTGAGGAAGTCGGGTGAGTGGGTGACCGCGAGACCGAGGACGAAGGTACGCAGCACCTCGCTCTTGCCGGAACCGGTGGCGCCGATGACCAGGCCGTGCGGACCCATACCACCCTGGGCGGACTCCTTGATGTCCAGGTCGACCGGCTGGCCGTCGGGAGTGAGTCCGAACGGGACCCGCAGCCGGTCGTGCCGCTGCCTGGGCTTCCAGACGACCTCGGGGTCGAGCTGGTAGGCATCGGGGATGTTCAGCAGGCTCATCAGGTCCAGCTCGTGCTGTACCTGCTCCTCCTCCTGTTCGACCTCCTCCTCGACCGCCGCGGAACCACCTGCCTGGACCGACCGGAGCGGGGCCAGCTGGCGGGCGAACGACTCCGTCTGGGCGATCGTGAACTCGTCCGGGCGGCCGAGCTTGCTCTCGTGCTGCGTACCGTCCGGGTCGGTGGTGACGTGGAAGAGCTCGTCGGCGGTCACCCGGAGCTGCATGACGCCGTCACCGAGTCGGCGTACGGCGTTGCCGGACACGTCGATGACCGTGACGCCCTGAAGGGGGGCGCTGAGGAACTTCGAGTCGTGGCTGGCGTGTCCGCCGTCGATCACCACGATGATGTGCGGCTGGTCGGCGAGTGGCTTGCCGCTGGCGGAGAACAGCGGACGGTTGCCGATCTGGTCGAACAGCAGGCGTTCGAGCTCGGACAGCGACGCGGCCACGAACCGCACCTGTCCGGCGCCGTCGGTGGTCTCGGGATGGAGGGCGTGCGGGAGCCACTTGATCCAGTCCCACTCGGCGCGGCGGTCGGGCGCCAGGCAGGTCCCGATCACCATCTCGTGGGGGGCGTGCAGCCCGGCAAGGTGCGCGAGCATCGCCCGGGTCAGGGCCCGGACAGGCTCGGGCTCGCCGTCGATCCGGAGATGGGCGAACGCACGAAGGTTGACCGCGACGGGCACGTCCGGGACGGTGCGGTAGGTCTGGATGAACCGGCGGAGCGCCCCCGCCGCGACAGGTTCGAGGTCCTCGACCGGCTTGGTCTCCGGGCTGATCAGCCGCAGGACGAAGCGCTGGGCCCCCCGGCAGACGCGGACGTGGGCGAAGTCGTAGTCGGTCGCCCGGCGTTCCCACAACCGCCGGTTGAGCGGCATGGCCCACAGGCTGTCGGGGTCGGGGTACCGCCACTCGAGCGCCTCCCGCTGCCGGTTGGCGGCGGTGCGGACCCGGCGCCGGAGCTGGCCGAGGTAGCGCAGGTAGTCGCGCCGGCTGGAGTTGATCTGGTGCTTGCGGTCACCGCCCTTGCCGCCTCCGCCGAGCTGGCCGAGGTACATGCCGACCATCGAGATGGCCATGACGCCGCTCATCATCATCCGCATGCTGTTGTTGCCGCCGGAGGAGTTGGTCATCATGAACGCCATGACGGCGCCGCCGCCGAGCATCGGCAGGATGCCGAACATCTTCTGCATGGCGCCGCCGGGTGTGACCTCCGGCAGCTCCGG
>JBOHED010000660.1:0-4932 GCA_050700915.1 Actinopolymorphaceae bacterium
GCGATTCCGGCGAGCCAAGCGGGACACCGTCCCGACAAGGCGATGTCGGCTGCCCGCAACGCGTCGGTGGCAGGGTGCCGGGGTGCTGATCGCCGCACCGCGCCTGTCCCTCGTCCAGGTTCGCGCACTGGGAACGATCGGCGCTCTCGCTGTCGCCGCGGGTGGTTCGTTCGCGGGATCCCTGCCGGTCGGCGGCCCGCAGCTGGTGGCCCTGCGTACCCGCATCATCGGCGACACCGTCGACCCGGCCGTCGTCTGCGTCTACGTCGGACTGACCCTGCTGGTCGTGGCCTGGTGGCGGTTGGGCCGACTGCTCACGAGCACCGACGCCAGCACCGGGTCCAGCACCCACGCCGGGATCACCAGGCGCGGGTTGCTCGTCACGCTCGCGTCGTGGTCGGCGCCGTTGCTCTTCTGCCCGCCGCTGTTCAGCCGCGACGTCTACAGCTACCTCGCCCAGGGTGCGATGGTGCGGGCCGGCATCGACATCTACAGTCACGGCCCGGAAACCCTCGGAGGGCCGCTGGCCGCGGAGGTGCCGGCGATCTGGCAGGACACGCCGGCGCCGTACGGTCCGGTGTTCGTCCTCTACGCCACCGCGATCGCGCACCTGGTCGGCTCCCATACCGTGCTCGGCGTGTTCGCCATGCGCGCGGTCGCGCTCGCCGGGGTCGCGGCGCTCGCGGTATGCCTGCCCTGGCTGGCGCGCAGGTTCGGCGCGTCGCCCACCAAGGCGCTATGGCTCGGCGTCCTCAACCCGCTGGTCCTCCTTCACCTCGTGGCGGGGGCGCACAACGACGCCGTCATGCTCGCGCTCCTCGCCGCGGGCCTTGCCGCCACGACTGCCGGACGCCGGGTCCTCGGCGTGACGCTGATCGCCATGGCGGCACTGGTGAAGGTCCCGGCCGTGGTGGGGCTGCTTTTCGTCGTACCCCTCTGGGCTGCCCACTCGCCCGGTCGCTGGCGGGAGGTCAAGGCACTCCTTGGCACCGGCGCCGTCGCGGCCGGAACGACGCTCGTCGTGACGGCGCTCGCGGGCTCCGGGTTCGGCTGGATCCACGCCCTCGGCACTCCCGCGTCACCGAGCAACTGGTCGCTCACGAGCGCACTCGCCCGGGTGACGGCACGGTTCCTCGACACGATCGGCGTCGGGGTCGCCGCTGACGTGCTGGAGCTGTGGCGCTGGGTCGGGCTGTGTGTCGCGGTCGTCGTGGCCGCCGGCTGCTGGTGGCAGCGCGATCGCCTGGGCCCGGTCCGCGCACTCGGCATCGCCCTGGGAGCGATCGTGCTGCTCGGACCCGCCCTGCGGCCGTGGTACCTGCTGTGGGCGGTCGTCCTGCTCGCGGCCACGACGTTGCCGCGTCGCCCGCTGTACGCCATCGCGGGGAGCTGCGGTGTCCTCGCCCTGGTCGTGCTCCCCAACGGTTTCGCACCCGACTCCACCGACATCGGCCATGCCGTGCTGGGTGTCGCGATGGCCGTCGGGGCACTGCTCGTCGCCAGCGCCCTCGCCGACCGCGAGGACTGGCCGCTCGACCACACCGCGCCGGTTCCGCAGCCGGTGGGTGCGGGGGCGGGTACGGGTGCCACGGCCTACCGGGTCTCGCGGGCGCACCAGCGATGAGGGCGCGGCCGGCATTTGCCGCCGCCATGGTCACCGCGACCGTGGCGTTTCTCGCGGCCGTGCAGTACTGGCGGGGTTTCTTCGACCTCAGCATCTACTACGGCGCCGTACGCTTGTGGGCCGCCGGCGGCGGGTTGTACGACTACCTGTTGCCGGAGACGTCGTACGGCTTCACCTATCCGCCGTTCGCCGCGGTCGCCATGCTCCCGATGGCGGTGGTGAGCTGGCCGGTCGTGATCGCGGGGACCGTGCTGGTCAACCTCGGCTGCCTCGCGCTCCTTGCGTACTGGCTCGTCGCGCCGGTCGCCCGCCGACGCCGGTGGACGCCGTGGTTCACCGTCGTGGCGGCGGCCTGCCTGCTCGCGCTGCTGGAACCGGTGTACGACACCTTCAGCTTCGGCCAGGTCAACCTCGTCCTGATGGTGCTGGTGTTCGCCGACGCGCGGCTGCTCGCGGGCACGACGCGGTTCGTGCGGTTCGGTCGGTACGCAGGAATCGGGATCGGTCTCGCCGCGGCGCTGAAGCTGACGCCAGCGATCTTCGTCGTCTACCTGTTGCTGACCGGTCGCCGCCGGGCCGCCGCGATCGCGGTCGGTACGGCGACGGGGGCGACGCTGCTGGCGGCCGCCGTCGCACCGGGTACGTCGTGGACGTACTGGACCGCGACCTTGTGGGAGACCGAGCGGGTCGGGTCGTTGGCGTACATCTCGAACCAGTCCCTGCTGGGTGTGCTCGCCCGGCTCGACCCGTCGCGGCCGCCGAGCACCCTGGTCTGGCTGTTGCTGGTGGCCGTGGCGCTGGGCGTGTGGGCCTTCCACGTCCGGCGGACACTCGACCGGCGTGACGTACTCACCGGCTTCGCGTCGACCGGCGCCGTGGCGTGCCTGGTGAGCCCGATCAGCTGGGTGCACCACCTGGTCTGGCTGATCCCGGCGCTGGTGCTGACCGTGGACGCCGGACTCCGGGAGCCTGTCGTCGCCCGGCGACGCCGGTTGCTGGGGGCATCGGCGCTTGGCTACCTCGTCCTGTGCAGCAGCGTCGTGTTCCTGTGGCGCTTCGACGCCGCTGGGATGGACGGGTTCGTCGGCGGCAGTGCGTTCACCTGGGTCGCGCTCGCCCTGCTGGCGACCCTTCCGCTGGTGCGCGGCACCGCGACCGCTGTTGCTCCGGTGGGCAGGCGCCCTGCCATGGCGGGCACCGCCCGGCGGTGAGGTCGTGACGCCGTGAGGTCGAGAGGTCGAGAGGTCCGAGGTTCCAGCCCCACAGGTGCTCCCAGGTTCTCCCAAACTGGGAGCACGAAGGCCCTGATCCACAGGACAAAACCTTGCCCCCGTTCCCGTCACGAGCGGCGGTAGGCGCTGGGCGGCATGCCGAAGTGCGCGCGGAACCGCCGCGAGAGGTGGAACTCGTCGGTGAACCCGAGCGTTCGCGCGATCTCCCGGAGCGTCATGTCGGTCAACCGGAGCAGGGTGGCGGCGGCCTGGAGTCGGCGAGCGTTGCGGAACGCCAGCGGCGGCTGCCCGACCTCGGCGGTGAACCGCCGCCGGAACGTGTCGTAGGACAGGCCCGTCTCCGCCGCGACCGTCCGCATGTCGATCCGTGCAGTGAGGTCGTCGGCGAGGCGGTCGACGGCCGCGGCGATGACCGCACTCGGTCCGGTGGCACCGGCCGGGTCGCCGGTGTCGAGCAGCCAGTCGGCCAGGGCGAGCAGCTGGTGCTCCGCGGCCAGGGGGGAGCGGGGGGTGGCGCGCAGGACGGTACGCAGTGCCGCCATCGAGGGTGCGGGTCGTGGAAAGCGCGGCCCGGTCGTGGCCAGCGCCCCGGTCTCGGCGAGGGAGTCGAACAGCGGGCCGCTGAAGACGACGAACAGCTCGGTCCACCGCTCGCCGGGCGCCGTTCCGTACCAGTGCGGGTGCCCCGGACCCACCAGGGTGTGAGCGCCCACGGTGATCGGCTCGTCGCGCCCGTCGGCGTCGCGGTAGCGGCCGTGCCCAGCGAGGATGACCGAGAGGACGTACGCCGGCATGACCCGCAACCCCGCCGGCATCACCGGCTCGTCGTCCACCACCTCACCGGCGAGCACCAGCTGGCCGAGCCGCGTCTGCGGCGCGTCCGAGACGGCGATCGTGGCGCGTGGATCCCGTGGGTGCACCGTCCGACCGTACCGTCGGGAACGCCCGTCGCCAGCGTCCTGGACGCCAGAACGTACATGCGTACGCACCGATCCAGCCATTCCGCGTGCCGGCTGCGGCGGCCTAGCGTCGTAGGGCACGCACACGTCCCTGCGATGGAGGAACCCATGACCTCGACCGACGCCACCCGCACCGGCCTGGTCACCGACGAGATGCGCGAGCAGTACCGGAACGAGGGCTACTTCGTCCTCGAACGCGCCCTGACCAACGAGCAGTTGGAGTTGCTGCGCGGCGGCGCGCAGTACTCGGTCGACAAGCTCGACGCCGCCTTCGACGAGGCCGGCGTGGACCGGATCGGGATCAACGCCCGCGGCAAGCGGTACTTCAGCCACATGATCTACAAGGACCGCCCGGAGCTGCGACAGTTCCTCTTCAGCGACACGATGGCGCAGATCTGCCATGCGACGCTGGGGGAGGACGCCTACCTGTTCTGGGAGCAGTACGTCATCAAGGCCGCCGACCCCGACACGTCCTTCGCCTGGCACCAGGACTCCGGCTACGTCCACGAGGACCACAAGCCCTACCTCACCTGCTGGATAGCGCTCGACGACGTGACGGAGGAGAACGGCTCGGTCTACCTGTTGCCGTACTCCCGCTCCGGCATCCGTGCGTACGTCAAGCACATCCCGGACCCCGCGGTGAACGACCTGGTGGGCTACTTCGGGTCCGATCCGGGGGTGCCGATGACCGCGCCGGCAGGCTCGATCGTGGTGTTCTCCAGCGTCGTACTCCACCGGAGCGGGCCGAACACGACAGACCGGCTGCGTCGGGTGTACCTGGCCCAGTACTCCGGCGAGGTCATCATGAGCAAGGACGGCACCGAGCCGTGGGGTTCGTTCGAGCAGTTCCTCGACGGTGGGAAGGTCGTCGCCGCCACGGCGTGAGAGTTCCTCGCGGCCCCGGGTGGCGGTTGCGTAGTGAGCGCCGCCGTGGGTATGCGACGTTTCGTGAAGAGACCAGGTCAGAGGGGCGCCAGAGGTTGGCGCCCGACCTCCGCGGCCGTCGCCGCCGTCGCCGCCGTCACCGCGGTCGCGCTGACGTTGGCGGCCGGGTGCGGCAATGCGGCACAGGAGGACGCTGCCGCGGCCGCCGCGCGGGCGTTCCATGGCGCTGTCG
>JBOHED010000661.1:0-13509 GCA_050700915.1 Actinopolymorphaceae bacterium
AACGATTCACCCGACGACCCGAACCACCCAAACTGCCGACCATCGCCTGGATCAACCCACCCAGCGAGCCGGCCCCACTACAGAACAACTGACAACTCGGTGTCCAAAAAATCTTGACAGATTCCGAAGGCCAGCGTCTGTGATGGTGAACCGATGCTGCAGGTTCTTGGGCTGACCTCGTGTCACGCGGTTGCATTCGCTCGGTGGCACGAGATCTCGACGGCTGTGCGTCTGCACGACGAGGTGGATCCGCCGATCCTCGGGTTGGAGCGGCAGCAAGCGGCATTCGACAAGGAGAGCAGCGCTGAGAGACGGGACCTGTTCCTCGCAATGAAGGACGAGAGCGCCGTCGGCGCCGGTGAGATCCTGCTGAGACAGCTCGACAACAGACATCTGGTCGACTTCATGAGCTGGGTTCCTCCCGAACTGCGCGGCCGTGGTATCGGCTCGGCCCTCCTCGACCACATCCAGCGCCGAGCGAGACAAGAGCAGCGGACTACGTTGGTTGTAAACGTGGTCGGTCCGCACGGTGGCGACCTACCTGGAGCCAGATTCCTGGCACATCGGCAGATCACTCTCGCCAACACCATGATCGGTCGGACTCTACGACTCCCGGTCGATGACGCCAGAGCTTGTCCCGAGTTGCGTGGAACTTGGGTGACGATCCGCGGTGAACTCTTGGCGACTGCACCGACGGGTTCGGTGTTCGCGGCGGTGTCGGGGTGGGTGTGTCGGTGGAGGGCGGTGACGAGTTGGGGCATGTGCTTGTAGCCCTTGATGCGGCGGAAGGATCGCTCGGCGTTGAGCATGCCGGCGGCAGTCCGATCCGGGTTGTGCTTGCCCTTCGGGCCGCAGGCTGCGGTGATCTCGTCCTCGAACATCGCCTGCATCACGCTCAGCCCGGCGGCCACGCTCATCGCCAGCAGCCCCTCCCGGGCAGCGCCAGCGATGTCAGTAAGCGCGAGCCGAACCTTCTCCGACAACTCAGCAAGCCCAGCGGTGTCAGAAGCGTCGGGACAAGCTCGGCGGGTCAGACTGGGAGAGTATTGGGAGACAAACCCGGGTGACAACGCGACGGAACAAGCGCCAACCGAAGGTAACGAGTTCCGCTGACCTGGGGCGATGCCAAAGTGCCTGGTCAGTGGGAGGCTGCACCAACCATGGCATGGAGGAGGTCGCCGGTGCGGGAGTCTGGCTTGAATCTTGACATTAACCCCTGTAGGAGGTCTCCGGGAGGAAGCGCCAGCTGCGCCTACTAGCGCTGTTGATCGGGCGGAAATGGCGTCACCTGGTGGCGAAGAGTCGATCCGCTTCCGCACGAACGCGGCCAGCGTCAGACGTGGGGGCCGACGGTGTCCGGGGGACGTCGAAGGTCGGCACGCCAGCCCGATGCGGTCCCAGAAAACCGGTTGTGATCTGACCGATGCGCTCTCACTCTAGGGGTCATGATCTCGCTTCGCACCGCTACGAGGGATGACATCCCCGTCCTCGCTGACGTGCTGGCGAATGTCGAGGCACAAGTCGATCCGTCGATCGATGTCGAGGAACGTCGGAAGGCCATTGCCGAGGGAATCGACGCGTACTTCGGCGCGGACGAGCCGGAGAGCATCCTCTCGATCATCGAGCTCGACGGCGCCCCCGCGGGCAGGTTCCGAGTCGTCCGCTTACCGGACCGGATCTTCCTTGGGGGAATTCAGATCCACCCGGCCTTCCAGGGCAACGGAATCGGCACCCATCTCATCACGGCACTGATCGAGGAGAGCCGATCCACCGCGAAACCTCTGCATCTCGACGTCGACAGGAACAACGTGAGAGCGCGCAGGCTCTATGAGCGCTTGGGCTTCGAGCAGCACGCCGAGTCCGAGAGGGACTTTCACATGACGTTCCACCCAGGTCGCGGTGTATGGCAAGAACAAGCCGGCGAGGACCTCATCCGCTGACCGGCAGGTGTCGGCCCTTCCTGGCGTGTGTACGGGCGCGATTCGGGGCTCTTGTGTCATTGGATCTGAGGTCGGCGTGCCCTCCGCGTGCCCCCAGCCAGGGCCGATCATGGTCGGCAACGGTCAACCACGGTCAGGACGGTAAGCCTCGGACGCGACGATGATCCACGCTCAGCGCAGCCTGAAACCCCGAAGGTCCTTGTAAGGCAGTTGCCGTACATGTGCTGTGCCGCGTCCCGAATGCTCCCGAAATGCGTGTCAGCCGTGTTCGTGGCGTTGCCGGAGATCGCGGTCGGGGCGACGCTGGTGTTGGAGGCCTTCCAGGTGGCCGGCGGGACACTCTCGCCCGGCACCTTGCTGGCGATCTTGGCGACGGCCATGGTCCTGCGCCCGGTGGTGGAGTCGACGGGCCCGTTGCTCGCCCTGAGCCACGAGGCGGGGACCGCCGTCGACCGCTACCTCGACGTCATGGCGCTCCCGATGCCGCCCGAACCCGAGCCCACGCCCACCCGGCGGCCGACGACTGGAACCTGGACCTGTCGGGCTGGAGTTCGAGAAGGTGGAGTTCCGCTACCCCGAAGCTCCGTCCGATGATCCCGCCGTCCTGCGCGGCGTCGACCTGCGCATCGCTCCAGGGGAGACCCTGGCCCTGGTCGGGGCGACCGGCAGCGGCAAGACGACTTTCACCAGCCTGGTGCCGCGACTGTACGAGCCGACCCGGGGGACGGATCACGGTGGACGGCCGGGACATCGCCGACATGCCGCGTGCCGAACTGCGCGGCTGTATCGCCGTCGCCTTCGAGGACTCGGCGCTCTTCTCCGCGACGGTAGCTGAGAACGTTGCTATGGGCGCCGAGACGGCCACCGACGCGGACGCCGCGCGGGCTCTTCGGGTGGCGCAGGCTGACGGCTTCGTCCGCCTCCTTTCCAACGGGCCGGCCACGATGGTGGGCTAGCAGGGGCCTGACCCTCTCCGGCGGCCAGCGCCAACGATTCGCCCTGGCCCGGGCCGTGATCGGCCGGCCACGTCTGCTCGTCCTGGACGATCCCCTGTCGGCTCTGGACATCCACACCGAGGCCGCGGTCGAAGCGGCGCTGCGTGAGGTGCTGGGCACGACAACGGCGCTCATCGTCGCGGACCGCCCCTCGACCGTGCTCCTCGCCGACCGGGTCGCCCTGCTCTCGCAGGGCCGGATCACAGCTGTCGGCACGCATCAGGAGCTGTTGAAGACGAACGCCGAATACGCCTGGCTCATGTCCGGACTCGAGCCCTGTCGACGCCGACAGGCAACCGCAAGGAAGGCCGGAGGACGTCATCACCTCCTCGGGCCGTGAAACCTTTCCGCGCGAGTGTCCGTCCGTTGAACGCTGCATCACCTGCCGACGTAGTGAGCAGCATGACGAAGTTCGCGGCGCGGGAGGAGGCCCTGGTCCGGGCCCTCTACCACGAACACGCCGTGAACCTGCTCGGCTACGTCCGCGCACTGGTCGGCGGTGATCTCCGCAAGGCCGAGGACATCGTGCAGGAGACCCTGCTCCGCGCCCGGCGTCACGCAGGTGTCCTCACGCCTGAAACGGCGCGTCCGTGGTTGTTCCGGGTCGCGCGCAAACCTCGGCGTCGATGATCCGGAACGCGGTGCGATCGAGCGGCACCTCGAGTCCTGCGCCGCCTGCCGGTCCGAGCTGTCGGACCTCGCCGAGGTCGCGGCCATGCTCACCACCGCCAGGTCCGCCGGTGTCGCCCCCGGCGACATCGAACCGAACCAGGGGAGCACAGCGGAGACAGATCCGGCGACCGAGCCCGATACAGCCGGCGACCGAAGCCGACACGGATCAGAGGACCGAGCCCGAGGGAGAGGCGGTGCCAGTGCCGGAGCTGGGCCACGAATTGTGTCCGGTACCGCTTTCCGACGATCTGCTCGACCGCATCCTCGCCGCGATCGCGGCCGAACGCACTGATCAGGTCGCCCCGGTGACGCCCCTCCGCAGGTGGGGCCGCCGCGCCGCCCTCGGCATCGCCGCCGCCGTGGCTCTCGGCGGATCCGTCGTCGGCGTGGCGGTGCTGCGTGACGGACCGACGTCACCGGACCAGACCCAGCTGACGGCCGGGCGGTCGTCGTTCGGCGTCACCGCTCGTACCACCGTGCACGACGAGACCTGGGGCACCCGGATCGGGATGACCCTGCAGGGCCTGCCGCCGCTCACCTCGTGCCGCCTGGTCGCCCGGGCACACGACGGCAGAACCGAGACGGTGGCGTCGTGGCGGGTGACCTACGACGACGCGCTCGAGGTCGAAGGCATGAGCGATTTCCGAGCCGGCGAACTCGCCGAGCTCCAGGTGATCGACACCACCGGCCGACGCCTGGTCACGGTCGCGGCCACACCGATCGGGAGGAAACCACGATGAGGGTACGCAGATCCCGCCAACTCCGCTGCCTTGCCGGCACCGCCGCCGTCCTACTGATGGCCGCCGCATGCGGCGGCCAAGCCGACAGCAGCACGACCAGCCAGCCCAAGGAAGCGGCGGACCCGACCTCCGACGCCCTCGTCGCCGTCCGGGCCGTCGACGGCGTGGGAGACGTACTCACCGACCCGGACGGGATGACGCTCTACACCGCCGACGTGGAAAAGGGCGGCACCATCGCGTGTGTCGACGCCTGCGCCGACTTCTGGCCACCCCTCACCACCGACGCCGCAAAGGTGCCCACGTCCATCGACGGGGTGACCGGTGAGTTCGATGTGCTGGAACGCCCCGATCAGACGACGCAGGTCACGCTCGACGGTCAGCCGTTGTACACCTTCGCCGAGGACCGCACACCAGGATCGGTACAGGGTGACGGATTCGAAGACGACTTCGGTGGCCAGCACTTCGTGTGGAAGATCGTCACCAGCGACGGCACGGCGGCGGGCGATGGCGACGCACCAGCTGACGAGAGCGGCGGAGGCGGCGGTGGAGACGACGGTGGCGGCCTCCCCGACTACGACTACTGAGGACGCGGCGATCCGGTCATCGGCAGGCGTTTCGCGCCACGATGTGGTCGACGATGTGGGCCGCATCGTCACCGACCCCCGCGAACACCGACGACGGCTCGGAGTGCAGCCAGCGCAGCCCGATCGCGTAGAGCCCCGGATGGATCGTGACTCCCCGCTCGTGCCGGGGGTAGC
Organism: Actinopolymorphaceae bacterium; assembly: GCA_050700915.1. GTDB lineage: Bacteria > Actinomycetota > Actinomycetes > Propionibacteriales > Actinopolymorphaceae > Thermasporomyces. The sequence goes on from JBOHED010000661.1 coordinate 5,106, forward strand.
TCCATTCGTCGAAGATCGGCAGGTCGACCCAGCTGAAGTCGAGCTGGTACCCCGTTGCCCACAGCACGGTGCTCACTCCCGCGGCATCGAGGTCGAGCTCGGTCACGGTCTCCGGCGTGAAGTCGTCGTACGGCGGACGATCGTCAGGTGGCGCGTCGATGCCGGCGGCGGCGATGTAGGCGTCGAACAGCGGCTGGAACTCCTTCTCGAAGCCGGTTTCGGCGAGGACGAGCCGGTCCGCCAGGTCGGCGGAGAATCCGACCGCCGCCCCGGACGCCCGCTCCAACCGTCCGTACAACCGGATCCCCCGCTGGGCGAACTGGCGCAGGCTGATGTCGTGCCCGCCGTCCTTGCCGGACGCGTGCGGGACGCAGCCGAATCGCGCCGCCGGTGAGGGCAGGTCCGCGACGGTCGGGAACGGCACACCGACCTCCGCGCCATGCCGGAAGGCCTGCAGCAACCACCAGATGACGTCACGACCCCGGTAGCGACGCGGAACGCTCGGACAGGTCGAGACGGCGAGGTGCACCTCGCGTCCGGACTCGTGCAACTCCTCCGCGATCTGCGTACCGGACTGTCCGGTGCCGACCACGAGCACGCCACCGTCGGCGAGCTGGGACGGCCGGCGGTAGTCGTGGGAGTGGAGCTGCCGGATGTGCGGCGCGAGCTGCCCGCCGACCGTGGGGACCGTCGGCAGCGGATAGGCGCCCGTGGCGAGAACGACGTTGTGCGCAAGGATCGTCGTGTCGTCGGTCTCCGCGACGAAGCCTCCGTCGACGGACGCGAGACGTCGTACGGAGGTGCTGAGCCGGACAGGAGCGTTGAACGACGCCGCGTACTCACGTACATAGGCCACGACGCCGGCGCGTGGCATGAACGCGTCGGGATCAGGTCCGTCGTAGGGCATCCCGGGCAGCAGCAGCGTGAAGTTGGGCGCGACAGTGCAGAAGCTGTCCCAGCGGTCGTGCCAGGCACCGCCCAGGGTGTCCCGGCGCTCGACGAGCAGGTGCGGGACGCCAGCCTGAGTGAGCCAGTAGCTCGTCGCGAGGCCGGCCTGTCCGGACCCGATCACCAACGTGTCGACGGTTTCCTGTGTACGCACGGATTCCTGCGTACGAACGGAACTCTCGGGCTGGTTCATGAGGCGCTCCTGGCGACTTTCGGGGTGGCGTTCGGGGTGGCAAGGGCGGACCGGAGAGCGGCGAGGAACTGCTCGGGAGCCTCCAGTGGGGGGTCATCTCCGCAGTCGTCGATGACGTGTAGCGGCCAGCCGTAGCGCTCGCTAGCGGCCACGGCGACGTGAAGGGGCGTCGCGAGGTCCTTGCGGCCCCAGATGAGGGTCGTCGGAACTCTGATCCGCGCGAGGTCCTCGGCCGGGATCGCCGGCCCACCGAACCCGCGCATGAGCACGCCGAGGCTCTCCTGGACGCTCGGTGTGCCCGCGCGGTCCACGTTGTACGCCCGGAAGTCCTCCCAACGCCCGCCCATCCGGTCCTGAAGCGTGTGGAGGTCGAGCGCGCAGTACAGCCACAGCCGGTCGTGCGTCTCGGTGCTGGGCTGGTGGAGGAAGTCGTTCAGGGCGACGCCGAAGTCGGGCGCCGGGTCGAACGGGACGAGCCCCAACGCGTCGACGAGAACCAGGCGGTCGAGGCGGGCACCATCGTCGGCGGCGAACCTGGCGGCAATCCCGCCGGCCATCGCGAAGCCCACGAGCACGGGCGGCGACCCGCAGGTCCGGTCGATCAGGTCGGCGAGCCAGCGGAGGACCCGTTCCGGGTCCAGCGGCGGTCCACTCACCGCGGTTGCGCCCTGGCCGGGCAGGTCGGGTACGACGACCCGGCGGTTGGTCACCAGGTCGGGAAGGACCCGGATCCAGTGCGTGGCATTCCCGCCCGGCCCGTGCAGCAGGACGATCGGTGGACCTTCGCCGCCATCCAGGACGGCGGTGGAGATGTCGCCCAGGTCAAGCCGTCGCTCGACGACGCCGATCCCCTCGAGGAGCCGTTTCCGGGCCTCGGTCGGCGGGCCGCCGTCCCTGCTGCCGTTCCCGCTGGTCGCGTCGTTCTGCCTGGTCATCGCGTACCTCCCGGTCGTACGCACGCATTCCCGCGCGCCTTCCTTCAGCACGTTAGGAAGCGGGGAGGTGACGCCGCATCGGCAGAACTTCCCAGGTCACCGGCCGGTGGCAGGTAGGTGGTGCCGGACGTGGGTATTTCTGTGTACGCCCCGTCTCGGGAGCAGGCCCTACACGAGGTCGTGCTCGTAGGCGTACGCGGTTGCCGCCGAGCGTGACGACAGGCGCAGCTTGCCGAAGATGTTGCTGACGTGACGGGCCACCGTCTTCTCGCTGAGGACGAGTTCCTGCGCGATGGCGCGGTTGGTCCGGCCCGACGCCACCAACCGCAGCACCTCGAGCTCGCGGGCCGTCAGCCCGCCGGCCGCCACCGGACGACCGGGCCGCGGCGCCGTCGCGGCTTCGTCGCCGGTCGGAGCCCCGACCAGCGTCCGGACCCGCTCGAGGTCCGGGACCGCACCGAGGTGCTCGAAGACCGCGCGAGCGGCGTCGAGCTCCAGCTCGGCGGTGTCGGCGTCACCGAGCTTGCGGCACGCGAGAGCGACCAGTACCCGCGCCCGAGCGACCTCGTACGGCGCGTCGAGCTGGTGCCAGGTCGACAGCGCCAGCCGAAGCGCCGCCAGGGCCGCCTCCGCGTCATCCGCGGCGAGGGCGACCGCTCCGGCGGCCTGGGCGGCGGTCGCCTGCAGGAAGGGTGCCGAAAGATCGTCGACGAGGGTGGAGAGCTCACCGGCTCCCTCCCGAGCGGCGTCGATGTCATCGACCGCCAGCATGATGTCGACGTAGGCCGCCAGGAGGCGCGGGCGGCGCACACGTTCGTGCTCGGCCCCGACGGCGCGGCGGATCGCGGCGGCGGCCGCCCCGGCGTGGCCCTGTGTAAGCCGCAGTTGCGCAAGCCCCGGTTGTGGCGCCCGGCCCCAGTGGTTGGCCTGCCGGTACGCCTCCTCGGCGAGACCGTAGTCGCCGCGAAGGCGGTGCAGCTCGGCCCGCTGGTAGTACGCCGCCCCCGCGGCGGCATGGCCGTGGGGGACAAGGAAGCGTTCACAGGCCTCGCGCACCTCGTTGATCGCATCCGGCCAGGAGCCGTTGACCTGCATGATCTCCGCACGGTGCACCAGGCACTGCCCCCGGTAGGGCACCAGGTCGGGCTGCGACTCGCACCACCGGGTCAGCGCCGCGGTCCACTCCCGTGCCCGGCGCAGGTCGAAGATCTCCTGGCAGGCCTCGATCACCCCGCAGTAGACGATCCCGGCGACGATCGTCGACACCTCGCCGGAGGTGACAGCGACCATCACCTCGTCGAGCAGGGCGACCCCCGCCACCTCGTCTCCGCGCGCGACGAGGGCCTGTCCGCAGCCGAGCCGACCGATGGCCAGCAGGTCGATGTCAGCACATCGTTCGGCGATCTCCACCGCCTGCCGGAACAGGTCGTACGCATGACCCGCCTCCCCGCCGCCGAGACTCTGCAGGGCCGCGGGGACGAGCAGGTACCCCCGGACGGCACAGTCGCGGCCGGTCCCGTCGACCAGCCGCTGGGCGCGGTGGAGCCATCCGCTTCCGCGTGCGGACTCGCCAGCCAGCAGGTGGAGGAAGCCGACCCAGAAGCCGCAGCGCGCCGCGTCCTCCAGGCAGTCGTCGTCGAGGTACCCACGGTAGGCACGGGCCCACAACTCTCCGTCACCATCGGCGCCGATCAGGTGGGCGGCGATCGCGAGACGCTCGAGGTCGTCCGGACCGAGTGCGGCCTGCCGGTCGGCCGCGCTGAGGTCGGAGTGTGCCGCGGACCACGCGTGCCGGTCGTAGGACTCGCGACCTCGCTCCAGTACGTCGTCTCTGCTCACGCCCGCCCCCATGACCTGGTGCCGCCGACAGGGGCGACCGGGATCCGGCCGGCCGAACGGCCCCAGCACTTTACCCGAACCCTGACCCAAGCCCCAAGGGAGGCTTCACTGGATGGAAGGTGAACATGAGGAGAAATTGTGCAATGCCATTTCCGGACAGCTTCTTTCGAGGCTGCAGACCGGCGAGATCTCCTGCCCCACAAGGGGATTCTCATGGATACTCCCGGTCCCGGGAACGATGCCACAGACAGTCAATAGACCGCTCCAGACATGTGTTGATAAGTTGGAGCCACGTCGCAAAGCTTTGGGCCCCGCAGGCCGCGGTTGGCAGAATGTGCTCGTGGCGCCCGCGGACCGGCAACGGCGCCGGGACAGCGGTGGGATCTGCTCGAAGGGCGACCGCCACTTTGAGACCCGTTGGCACAAGAAGTGTGCGGGTCCGAATCCGGCGTAAAGTTGACGAACTCGAGCACCTGGGAGTGCATGCTGTGGCGCGAAAGGTCCAGGATTCTGCCCGATCAGCCACCGAAACAGACACACCTAACCCCCGCCAGGTGAGCGACTCTGAACCTGTCGATGGAGACGGCCAGCAGGAATTCGGGGACAACCCGATCGAGGTACGCGACACCGACCATTACACGCAGGAGTACGTCACCAGTTTCGTCGAGAAGTGGGACGAGCTGATCGACTGGAAGAAGCGTGCACTGAGCGAGGGTCGATTCTTCATCGACCAGTTGAAGGCGCGCAACGTGCGCACGGTCCTCGACGTCGCGACCGGCACCGGCTTCCACTCGGTGCGTCTGCTCGAAGAAGGTTTCGAGACAGTGAGCGCCGACGGCAGCCCACACATGCTGGCGAAAGCTTTCGAGAACGCACGCGAGCGCGGTGGGCACATCCTGCGCGTCGTACACGCCGACTGGCGTTGGCTCAACCGCGACGTGCACGGAGAGTACGACGCGATCGTCTGCCTCGGCAACTCGTTCACGCACCTGTTCTCCGAACGTGACCGGCGCAAGGCCCTCGCCGAGTTCTACGCGATGCTCAAGCACGACGGCGTTCTCATCATCGACCAGCGCAACTACGACGCACTGTTGGACGGTGCCTACTCCAATCGGCACACGTACTACTACTGCGGCGAGGAAGTCTCGGCCGAGCCCGAACACGTCGATGATGGTCTCGCCCGATTCCGTTACACATTCCCCGACGAGTCGCAGTATCACCTCAACATGTATCCCCTTCGCAAGGACTACATGCGTCGGCTGATGCGCGATGTGGGATTCCAGCGGGTCGACACCTATGCCGACTTCCAGGACACCCATCCAGAAAGCGAACCGGATTTCTTCATCCACGTGGCGGAGAAGTCCTACCGCGCGGGAGATGAGATGACTGAGACCTATTCCTCAGCGGTCCACACCGCACGTGACTACTACAACTCCGAGGACGCCGACACGTTCTATGCGGCCATCTGGGGTGGTGAGGACATTCACGTCGGCCTCTACGACGACACAACGCCGGACATCGCGACCGCCAGCAGGCGTACGGTCGAACACCTCGCCGACAAACTCGACCTCCCACCCGGCACACGGGTGCTCGATCTGGGTGCTGGTTTCGGTGGTGCGGCGCGGCATCTGGCCGCGAAACACGGCTGCCACGTGACATGCCTCAACCTCAGCGAAGTGGAAAACTCCCGCAACCGAGAGCTGAACGTCGAGCACCATCTCGACCAACAGATCGAGGTGGTCGACGGGTCGTTCGAGGATCTCCCGTTCGAGGACAACAGGTTCGACGTCGTGTGGTCACAGGACGCGATGCTCCACAGCGGCGACCGGTCCCGCGTCCTGGAAGAAGCGGCGCGAGTCCTCCGTCCGGGCGGGCAGCTGATCTTCACGGATCCGATGGCGGCCGACGGGTGCCCCAGGGAGGATCTCGTCCCGATCCTGAAGCGTCTGAAGCTCGACGCCATGGGCACGCCGGCGTTCTACCGCCGCGAACTCGCCCGCCTCGGGTTGGGGTCGGTGGAGTTCGAGGATCTGACTCCGCAACTGTCCGCGCACTATCAGCGGGTCCTGGACGAGACCACCCGGCAGGAGGCGCAACTGACCGGCCGGATCAGCGAGGGCTACCTCGACAACATGAAGGTCGGGCTCGAGCACTGGGTCACAGGCGGCCGGCAGGGCAACCTCGTGTGGGGCGTCTTCCTCGCCAAGAGCTGAAGGCCCGGCGAGCCTGCCGGATCGCCGGCAAATTGACCACGCTACCCATGCCTCCGGCAGCCGGAACAGGCATCAACGCCTGGCTCAGGTACCGCAGGCATGGGCAGCGTGGTCATTTGCGGCTCGCTCAGCGGGGTGGCGCGGTGCTTTCGCGGACGACGAGGCTGGTGGCGAGCTCCATCCGTACCGGGTGGTCGGCGTCGCGCTCGGCCTTCTCCAGAACCATCCGGGTCGCCAGCTGCGCCATCTCCGCCAGCGGCTGCCGGACGGTGGTGAGCGGCGGCCACAGGACCTCGCAGAGTTCCACGTCGTCGAAGCCAACGACGCTGAGGTCGTCGGGGATCCGCAGCCCGCGATGGTACGCCTCGGCGTAGACCCCACTGGCCTGCTGATCCGAGCCCGCGAAGATGGCGGTCGGCGGATCGTCGAGGTCGAGCAGCGGCGCGACTCCGCGGCGGCCGCCGTCGGCGTAGAAGTTTCCGAACCGCACGAGCGACTCGTCGATCCCGATGCTGGCCCGGCGCAGCGCCGCTCGATAGCCGTCAAGGCGCTCTTGACTGCACAGCAGCTCGGGCGGCCCCGTGACGATACCGATCCGCCGGTGACCGCGCTCGATCAGATGCTCGGTGGCGGCCAGCCCACCAGCCCAGTTGGTCGCCCCGACACTCGGGATCGCCGGGTCGAATCCACCCACCGGATCCACGAGGACGAACGGCGTGTGCATCGCGGCCAGGCGTTCGGCCGCCGCGGCCGGGAGCCGGGACACCACGAGGACCACGCCATCGGAACGCCGCGCGGCCAGGGTCTGCAGCCACGGGCGCGCGTCGGCGTTGCGGTTGTGCGTCGCGGTGATGACGATCGCGGCTCCGCCCCGGTGGGCCTCCTGCTCGGCTCCTCGTAGGACTTCACACGCCCAGGGGGAGGCGAGCTCGGTGATGACGAAGTCGACCAACCCGACCCGCTGCCGCGGCCCGGCACCCCGCCGGCGGTAGCCGGACTCGGTGAGCAACCCCTGGACGCGGGCCCGCGTGGACGGTGAGACGTCCTCACGTCCGTTCAGCACCTTGCTCACCGTGGACACCGAGACTCCCGCCTCGCGGGCGATCTTGGCGATCGTGACCATCGACTTCGGAGGGGCGTCTGACGGCTCTGCCGTCCCCGCGGTCCCCCACCTCTCCGCCGAAGCGGACCGCGTGCCAGTTGCGTTAGATCCAGCCACCGTCTATCACCCACATCTGACTCGTACACATCCGGCTGTCGTCGGCGGCCAGCCACAAGACCAGGCGGGCGACGTCGGCCGGGACCAGTTTGTCCTTCAGGCACTGGGATCCCGAGATCCGTTCCTCGGCCTCGGGCGTGACCCAGGTCGTCAGTTGTCGTTCGGTCATGATCCAGCCCGGCACGACGGCATTGACCCGGATGCCGTCCGGGCCGAGGTCCCGTGCCATCGCCCGCGTGAGGCCCTCGACCGCGGCCTTCGCGGTCGCGTACGCGGGAAGGCCGCCGAACCCGCCCCGCCACGTGATGGAGCCGAAGTTCACGATCGACCCACCCCCGGCGTCCCGCATCATCGGCGCGACTGCCTGCATGCTGAAGAAGTGCGGGCGGAGATTGACCGCCATCTTCTCGTCCCAGTACTCCGGGGTGACCTCGTCGACCGTGTGCCGATCGTCGTTGGCGGCGTTGTTGACGAGGACCCGAAACGGGCCCAACTCGACGGCGAGGTCGGCGATGCGCGTCCGCAGCGCTTCGACGTCGCGGACGTCGCACGCCTCGAACCGGGGTGTGGGATCGCCTTGTGCCGCGACCTTTCGCACGAGGGCGGCGCCGGCGTCGGCGTCGATGTCGACGAACGCCACCCGCGCACCCTGGGCAGCGAACTGCGCGACGAGTTCGGCGCCGATGCCGGTCGCACCGCCGGTGACGAACACCGAACGGCCATGCAGGCTTGGATAGTGGGCGTACTCAGCGGGCACGGGCATCACTTCCTTTCAGCAGGATCAGCCTTTCGCAGGATCGGCCTTTCTGCAGGATCAGCCATCTGCAGGATCAGCCATTCGGTAGGACCACGGCGCGCCCGACCGATCCCTCGACGAGCGCGCGATAGGCGTCGTTGACCCCACTCAACGGGTACGCCTGTCCGAGCAGGTCCTCCAACGGAAGCCGGCCGGCCTGGTAGAGCGCGAGCAGTTTCGGGATGTCGGTCAGCGTGTTGGCCGAGCCGTAGAGGCTGCCGATGACCCGTTTCTCCTGCTGCACAAGCTCGTTGAGCGGTA
>JBOHED010000662.1:0-3265 GCA_050700915.1 Actinopolymorphaceae bacterium
CTGCGCAGACGGCGTACCAGATCGACCGGATCCGGGTCCGTCACCGTGATGATTCTCGGCCGGCCCGACGGTCTCCACCACCGAGAGCTCGGCCCACGAGCGGGCCGGCACGGAGCACGCAGGAGAAGCATCATGGCCCTACCCGAGATCGTCTCGCCGGAGCAGTGGCGCACCGCGCGTACGGAGTTCCTCGCCAGGGAGAAGGAGTTCACGCGCGCCCGCGACGCCCTGAACGCCGACCGGCGGCGGCTGCCGATGGTACGGATCGACAAGGAGTACGCCTTCGAGGGCGAGGGCGGCAGAGCCAGCCTGCTGGAGCTGTTCGACGACTGCCGGCAGCTCATCGTCTATCACGCGATGTTCGACCCGTCGTGGGAGAAGGCATGTCCCGGCTGCACGGCCGCCCTCGACGAGTCCACCGACGGCCTGCTCGCACACTTGAAGTCGCGCGACACTGCGTACGTGCGGATCTCCCGTGCTCCCTATCCGAAGATCGCCGCCTTCGGGGCCGAGCGTGGATGGACCTTCCCGTGGTATTCGTCGTACGGCAGCGACTTCAACTACGACTTCCATGTGACCCTCGATGCGGCGGTGACGCCGATCGAGTACAACTACCGGAACCAGGCCGAGCTCACCGCGACCGATCCGGACTGGGCGACGCCGCGCTCCACCGAGATGCCCGGCTACAGCTGCTTCCTGCGGGACGGGGATGCCGTCTTCCATACGTACTCCACCTATGCCCGCGGCACCGAAACCCCCAACGACACCTACTCGCTGCTCGACCTGACCGCGCTCGGCCGCCAGGAGGACTGGGAGGAGCCGGCGGGCCGCGCCGAGGACGCCCGCAGCGCCGACCCCACCTTTTCCTGATGACCCATCGAGGAGAACGATGAAGTACCTGCTGTTGATCTGCAGCGAGACCGAACCGGACGAGGAAACTCCTCCGGACGTCCGGCTCCGGGACGACGGTCAGTCGGTCGACGTCGGCGCGGACCCCTGGGTCGAGGAGATGGACGGCCGCGGCGTCCGGCTGTTCGGCAGCCGGGTCCGGCCGCCGGCCGAGGCCACGACCGTGCGGGTACGCGAGGGGAGGATCATGACGACCGACGGTCCGTACGCCGAGACCAAGGAGTGGATGGCCGGCTTCGACGTCATCGAGTGCGCCAACCTTGACGAGGCGATCGCGGTCGCCGCCAAACACCCCGCGGCCCGGACCTCGATGATCGAGGTACGCCAGTTCTGGACCGGGTGACGACGGGCCCGTCGCTCCGGCAATCGCGGAACGGCGGGCGCAGAGCGGACATATCGCCCGGACGGCCGACAGAACCGGCGACCTTCCGAGTTGTACGAGTCGTACACTTGAGACATGAGTGCAGCACCAGAGATCCCCGACCTCCCGATCAGCGACGCACGCGACCAGCTCGCCGAGATCGTCAATCGGGCTACCTACGCAGGCAGCGTCACTTACCTGACCCGCAGGGGTCGCCGCGTCGCCGCCATCGTCCCCTTGGCGCGGGCCGCCGCAGACGAGGCCAAGGCAAGCGAGGCTGCCGTCGCCGCGGCATGCCGCGAGCTGTGGGCGTCAGTTCAGGACGCGGACGACGCCACGAAGGCACGAGTCAGGCAGGTGATCGATCGGCTGATCGAGGCGGCGGAGGATGCATCCGACCTGGCGGCCGTCGGCGCGGTCGAGGCGGAACGGGAGGCCGGCGCCAAGGCTGTGCCCTGGGAGACGCTGCGCGACGAGCTTGACGCGTGACGTACACGATCCAGGTTGAACCCGCTGCAGAGCGGAGAGTGCGCCGTCTCCGAAAGTCTGACCGGTTGGCGTGGAAACGGGTCGCTGCGGCGATCGGTGAGCTGGCAACGCAGCCTCGGCCGCATCAGGCGAAAGCGCTGCAAGGTAGGTGCGGGCACACCTGCGCATCAGAGTGGCGGACTACCGGGTGATCTATCAGGTGGAGGATGAGCGGCTGCGGTCCTGGTGATTGACCTCGGCCATCGACGCGACATCTACGGGCGCTAAGGGAGTCCGCACGAGCGGCATGCGCAGGCGGCCGGTTCGCATCACGTCCTTGGCGAGTGTGCGCAGACTGTAGGTATCTCGCGGCGGAACCTACAGTTTGCGCACACTCGCGCAGGTCTCCACCCTGTTGACGGGTCTCGGGGATACTTCTACGCTGGTTTCCGAACGCCGTTCTGTCCTGCCGAACGAATGATTCGGCCGCACGCTGGAGGTGGCCCGGATGGCCGGGACCCCGGAGCCCGACCGCCGATCCGCCCAGCCCGCACAGTCCGCACCGCCCTCGGGGGTCGCCGACCGCGCCCGCGCCGTGATCCCGGGCGGCGTCAACAGCGGGCAGCGCTGCGTGCCGGGCCTCGAGGACCTCGTGATCGCCTCCACGTCCGGCGCGACGTTCACCGACACGACCGGGCATACCTACGTCGACTACCACGCCGCCTTCGGTCCACCGCTACTCGGCCACAACGACCCTGACGTCAACGCGGCGGTCACCTCGGCACTGGGCCGCCTCGACCTGTGCGGCGTCGGCGTCACCGCGCAGGAGGTCGAACTGGCCGAGACGGTGGCCGGTCTCGTCCCCTCGGTCGAGAAGCTGCTCCTCACGTCGACCGGCAGCGAGGCGACGTTCCACGCCCTGCGGCTGGCACGGGCCGCGACCGGACGCCGCTACGTCGTGAAGTTCCAGGGCTGCTACCACGGTTGGCACGATGCGGTAAGCCTCAACGTCATCTCGAGCGCCGACGCCGTGGGCCGCAAGGACCCGATCTCGGCCGGCATCCTGCCCGAGGTGATCGAGGCCACGCTGGTAGCTGAGTTCAACGACGTCGAGGGTCTGACCACGCTGTTCGACGCGCTCGGCTCGGACATCGCGGCGGTGATCCTCGAACCGATCCCGCACAACGTCGGTGCGCTCCTGCCGGACGAGGCGTTCCTGCGGGCCTGCCGCGACCTGACCAGTCGGCACGGCGCCGTGCTCGTCTTCGATGAGGTCATCACCGGTTTCCGACACCACCTCGGCGGCTATCAGGCGATCTCCGGAGTCACGCCCGACCTCACCACGTTGGGCAAGTCCATGGCCAACGGCCTTCCCGTGGCCGCCCTCGGTGGGCGGGCGGACCTCATGGACCAGCTCAGCTCACGTCCTGGTGCGCCGGTCTTCGCGGCTGGTACGTACAACGGACATCCGGCGATGGTCGCGGCAGCGGCGGCGACGATCGCGAAGCTGCAGGACGAGCCCGTGCT
>JBOHED010000663.1:0-21526 GCA_050700915.1 Actinopolymorphaceae bacterium
GCTGGTGACCGTCGCGCCGATCCGCGGCGACGTGACCACGATCGGCGGCAGCAGGTCGGCGTAGTCGGCGCGTCCGACCGGCATGTTTCCGGCGCCGTTGAGCCGGAACTCCACCTTGGAGAACGTCTGATACTGCGTCAGCGTGTAGACAACCTGCGCCTGTCGTTGCCGGGCGAGGGTCCGGCCGCCGGCGAAGAACGACGACGGCAGATCCACGCTGGCGACCCCTCGGGAGTACGACGCGATCGAAAACGTCGTGTCCGTACGAATCGGGCTGCGCAGACCGGCCGCGACCTCGACCTGTGACGGCCCGGCGACCAACTCGGTCATCGCGAGCCGGGCGACTGCCGGTGTCCAGGGCCTGGACCGGCTGGTAACGGCGAGCGCCCCGTCCCGGATGAACCAGACCTGGAAGGTGTGGACCTTTCCGGGAGCGGCGGGAGGTTCCGCTCTGGGACCCGGTGGCGTGCTTACTGCCGGCCGGTTCGACGGTCGTGGCGCGGTCGTACGCCTCGACGGGTCGCTGGGTGACGTCGTCCGCGGTGTCGGCGCGGACGGGTGTGCCGAGGGAGTCGTTGACGGCGCCGGTGACTGGCCCGGCCTTGCCGACACCGTGGGAACGGGTCCGAGCGCTCCCGAACCGGTTGCCGCACAGGCCGGAAGCAGCAGAGCGGCACCGATCGTGATCGCCAGGAGCGGGATGCCGCGGCGACGACGGCGTCCGAGGCGGGCGGAGTTGGCGGGGCGGGTGAGGTGGGTGTTCATGGCGCATCCCCCTTGTGAGGTTCGTGCACCTCACGGTCCGCCCGGAGTTCATCAGCAGCCTCACCGGCACGTAACAGTCGTGACACAGTCGACGCGGCGGACCGAGCGGGCACCAGGTCCCCGGACACCGGAGCGGCCACCGGCACCGGCAGTCGCACCCGGAACTGCGTACCGTCGCCGACCGTGCTGCTCACCTCGACCGTCCCGCCGAGCAGTCCGACGTTCTCCGCCACGATGGCCAGGCCGAGGCCACTGCCGCCGCCGGACCGGGCCGTGTCGACCTTGTAGAAGCGTTCGAACAGATGGGGCACATGCGGGCTGGGGATCCCCGGACCCCGGTCGGTGACGCTCAGCCAGACCCACGGACCGTCCCGGCGTACACCAACGACGATCCCGCGGACGCGCGCTTCCGGGCCACCGTGCTCGACCGCGTTGCCGACCAGGTTGGCGACGATGCGTTCCAACCGCCGCTCATCGCTGCACAACGTGACGGGCTCGCCTTCCACCCGGACCAGGCGCTCCCAGCCGTGCCCCCGAAGCACGGCGGCGACAAGTTCGGTGAGGTCGACCTCCGTACGCCGTACGTCCTCACTGCCCGCACTCAACCGGGAGATCTCCATCAGCTCGTCGACCAGTCGCCGCAGCCGCAGGACGTCGGCCACCAGCAGCTCGGCTGGACGGCGCGCCTCGGCAGGCAACCGGTCGAAGCTGTCGGCCAACAGCGAGGCCGCGGCGACGAGTGCGGTGACGGGAGTACGCAGCTCGTGGGCGACGTCGGCGGTGAACCGCCGTTCCCGCTCCTGCGCCGCCGAAAGCGCGGCGATCTTCGCCTCCAGCGCCTCGGCCATCTTGTTGAACGACGCGGCCCACACACCGAACTCGTCGCGGCCCTCCACTGCGAGCCTGGTGTCGAGCAGGCCTTCGGCCACCGCCCGGGCCGCCTCGCTCGCGCGCGCGACCGGGCCGAGGGTACGTCGCGCCATCACCGTGCCCACCAGCGTCGCCGCCGCGACCACACCCGACCAGCCACCCAGCAACGCCACGGCGAGCTGGGCCAGGTCGGCATGGAGCCGGTCCTCGACGAACACGACGAAGAGCTCCGCTGAGCAGGTCGCGGCCGGGGCCGTCGCGCCACCATGGGGGCAGCCGGGGATCCGGCCACCGACGACGAGCAGCTGGCGGCCGGCATCCACGACGCGTTCATACCCGATCTGACCGTCGGCGGTGACCGACCGGAGACGCGGTGACAGCCGCGGATCGAAGCCAGGGTTGGAAGGCACCGACTCGCCGTCCCGCACGAGGATGACGTGCCGGCCGCTCTGTTCGAAGCTCCCGAGCAGCCGGGCGCTGCGGTCGGTGTCAAGCGGTAGGAACTCGCGGGCCACCAGGAGCTGGAACCGTACGTCGGACTCCGCGCGCTGTAGGGAGTCGTCGAACCGGGCGATGCGGACCAGCGCGTACGCCCCGATCGCCAGCAACGCCGCGGACACCCCGGCGACGAGCACGAACACGATCGTCAGCCGGCGCCGGAACCGCGCCGCCTGCGGAACCCTCGACCGCCCCGCGACCATCGCGCGCCGGGCCATCGTGGCCTACCGACCTACCGGCCGACCGGTGCGCCGGACGTGAGCTTGTAACCCACGCCACGGACTGTCCGGATCAGAACCGGCTGGGTCGGGTCGTTCTCGACCTTCGCCCGGAGCCGCTGGACCGCGACGTCGACGAGCCGTGAGTCGCCGAGCCGGTCGTAGCCCCACACGCGGTCGAGCAACAGCTCCCTGGTGAAGACCTGGCCGGGCCGGCGGGCCAGCTCGGCGAGCAGCCGGAACTCGGTCGCGGTGAGGCTCAGCTCCCGGCCGCCCTTGTGGACGGTGAACCTCGCCGGGTCGACCACCAGGTCTCCGGCGGTGAACGCCGTGTCCAGCGGAGGTGCCGTCGCCCGGCGCAGCACCGCGCGCAGGCGGGCGGCGAGCTCGTGGATCTCGTACGGCTTGCGTACGTAGTCGTCGGCGCCACACTCCAGCCCGACCACGACATCGATCGGGTCCGTTCGCGCCGTGAGCATCACGACCGGCACGCTGCTCGTCCGGCGTACCTGCCGGCACAGCTCGAACCCGTCGAGACCGGGCAGCATGACGTCGAGCACCAACAGATCGAACGCGTCCCGCCTGGCCCGGGCCAGCCCTTCGCTGCCGTCCGTCGCGGTGGTGACCTGGAATCCCGCCCGCGCCAGACCAAGGGCGGTGATCTCCCTGATGGAGGCATCGTCCTCGACGAGAAGGACATGGGCGGTCATGGCACCACCAGGGTAGATCCGCGGGCGTTCGCCGTCAGCGGATCTGCCCACAGCAGAGATTGCGGTGCCTGGCCGAACCCTCGGCGACAGTGGCGTGGAGACGGACCGAGGGAGGCACCCGTGAACCTGTCCATGACCGAGGTGGCGGCCGGCGCGCAGACGTTCGACGACCAGCTGGCTGCCCGCCTGTTGCACCATCGCATTGTCCTGCTCGGCTCAGAGGTCGAGGATGTCAGCGCGAACCGGGTCTGCTCGCAGCTGTTGCTGCTGTCGGCGGAGGATCGGCGGACCGACATCAGCCTTTACATCAACAGTCCCGGAGGCGTGGTCTACGCCGGGATGGCGATCTACGACACGATGCGGCTGATCCCCAACGACGTGTCCACCCTGGCGATGGGGTTCGCCGCGAGCATGGGACAGTTCCTGCTCTGTGCGGGTACGAAGGGCAAGCGGTTCAGCCTGCCGCACAGCCGGATCATGATGCACCAGGGATCGGCCGGGATCGGCGGAACCGCTGTCGACATTGAGATCCAGGCCGAGAACCTCGAGTACTCCAAGGGCCAGATGCAGCGGCTGCTGGCCGAGCACACCGGGCAGTCGGTCGAGACCATCCGGGACGACAGCGACCGTGATCGCTGGTTCTCGGCGGAGCAGGCACGTGCATACGGGATGATCGACAAGGTGGTCGACTCCCTCGACGTCATCGGTCACGGTGCTGGCCGAGGGGGGTTCTGAGCCATGGGCCACTACACGATCCCCAGCGTCATCGAACGCACCCACACCGGCGAACGCGCCACCGACGTCTTCAGTCGCCTGCTGTCCGACCGGATCATCTTCCTCGGCAGCGAGATCGACGACGACGTGGCCAACGTCGTGATGGCGCAGTTGATCCACCTCGAGGGGGTGAGTCCGGACACCGACATCTCGCTCTACATCAACTCACCCGGCGGTTCGTTCAGCGCGCTGATGGCGATCTACGACACGATGCAGTACGTACTTCCGGACGTGTCGACGACCTGTCTCGGACAGGCGAGCTCGGCCGCCGCGGTGCTCCTGGCCGCCGGTGCACCCGGCAAACGCCTCGCGCTCAGGCATTCCCGGGTGCTCCTGCACCAACCGGAGGCCAGGGGCCAGGGCGCTCTGTCGGACCTGCAACTGCAGGCGCGGGAGGTTTCCCGGGTGCGCGCCCAGATGCTTCAGGTGCTCAGCGAGCACACCGAGCGGGAGGTCGAGTCCTTGCGCGCGGACACCGATCGGGAACGCGTCTTCGACGCCGAGGAGGCACGTGCGTACGGTCTGGTCGACGGGGTGATCGCCAACCGCGCTGAGCTCGTGGAACCGGTGTTCACGCGGCCATGAGCACGGGGCCCGCGGGACGTCCGGCGGGGACGCGACGGGTCTCGACCGTCAGTACCCGGTGGGTCCGCGCCACCAGGTCGGCAAGGCGGATGCGCAGCGCGCCGCACACGGCTTCGAGGATCTCCGAGGAGGCCTCCTTACGGCCCCGCTCGATCTCGGAGAGGTACTGCATGGACATCCCGGCGGCGTCAGCGACCTCGCTCAGCGTCCGCCCCTGCTCGGTGCGTACGTCCCGTAGTGCCTGGCCGATGGCCGCGCGCAACGGCGGCTCGGGCCGTCGCGTCGGCCGCAGGGGTACCACCTTGTCCACGCTCATCCACGGTCCTCCTCGCTGGTGCGGCCAGCGTACCCCGGCGATCGCACAGATTCTGCTGGACCGATCGTGAGGCACGTACACCAGGCATCGGTCGGGCATGCCTGCGCACGGAGAAGTGTCGGCGTTGTGTCGTCCGGGCCTGTCAAGTAGCGTCCGCGGTTTCGATCCGATGGTGAAGTGGAGGGCCGAACGTGTCGGTACGCGTGGGAATCCAGCTCTATTCCGTCCGGACATCGATGAGCCGGGACCCGCATCGAACGCTCGAGAGACTGGCAGAGCTCGGCTTCACCCACCTCGAAGGCGCCAATCACCACGCGGACACCGATGACGGCATCGGGTTCGGTGTGCCTGCCGGGGATCTGCGGGCGACGCTTGATCGGCACGGGATGGATATCGTCGGCTGTCACATCAATCCGTTGAACCCGGGTCGCCTCCCGGAAATCCTCGACTACCACGAGGAGCTGGGCAACACACAGGTCGGTTGTGACATCGAGTTCTACCCGTACGCGGACATGGACTACATTCTTCGCCGCGCCGAGTTCTTCAACGAGATAGGTGAGCTCTGCAGGGCACGCGGGATGCGGTTCTACTACCACAACCACTACCAGGAATTCCAGGTCGTCGAGGGCCGGACGGTATACGACCTGATCATGGCGCACACCGATCCGGGCCTTGTCTTCGTGGAGATGGACACCTACTGGATGGCGCGGGGTGGACAGGATCCGGTCACGCTGATGAAGAAGTACGCCGACCGCCTGATCCTGCTCCACCAGAAGGACTTCCCGCGCGACGCGCCCCAACCTCTTGTCATGTTCGAGGGGATAGTCGACCGGAACGCGCCGATCACGATGGAGACGTTTCTCGAGACGAAGGATCCCCGCTGCTTCACCGAGATCGGCACAGGCATCATGGCTATCCAGGAGATCATCGACACCGCTCTCGACTGCCCGAACTTCGACTACCTCCTCCTGGAGCAGGACCACAGCCAACTGGACGAGCTCGACTCAGTCGAACGCAGTCGTACGGCGTTCGACCGCTACACCGGCATCTCCTGGGCCTGAGAACACTCCAACCGACTACCGGCTCCGGTCGCCTGCCTCTGGACTTTCGCTCAGCGGGTGGAAGGCCGGTGCGCGCTGACGCGCTGCACATGTCATCGAAGCGAACGAATCCAAAGGAACATCGACGTGCGCCTCACCATCCCAGGTCTTCCGAATGCCCGCGGTCATGGGTGCCTGCTGGGCGCCCTCGGGATCGATGCCCTGGGTAGTGGGCTGTTCCTGCCGTTCTCCGTCCTTTTCTTCACCATGACGACGTCGCTGGGCCTGCAACAGGTGGGCCTTGCGCTTTCGATCGCCGCAGTTGCGCGCCTGCCCGCAACCGGTGGCGCAGGGATGCTCACCGATCGCATCGGCCCAAAGAATGCTCTGATCATCTCCAACCTGGCCCAGGCGACAGGGTTCGCCGGTTACTGTTCGTCGACTCGTTCGCGTCGATGCTCGTCGCGGCAGTCGTCGTCCAAGTAGGCAACTCTCTCTTCTGGGTCGCCTACCCCGCGCTTGTGCATGACGTGGCTGACCGGGCCGGGCAGGAACGCTGGTTCGCCCTCATCAACGCCATGCGCAATGCCGGCTTGGCGGTCGGCGCCCTCGGCGCCAGTCTCGCCGTCGCCTTCGGGGGCACCCTCGGATACCACCTGATCGTGGGCGTCAACGCCGTGTCCTTCGTCGTGGCCACGATCCTGACCCGACTCGACCCCGTTCACCAACGACGCCATCAAGAGGGTCCACCAGGTCGATCCAGCGCAGCGGGTTGGTCTGCGGTGCTCCACGACCGGCCGTTCCTGGGATTCGTCGGCGTCAATCTCGGATTTGTGCTGCTGTCGCTGTCGTTCGTGATCGCCGTCCCTGTCTTCCTAGTGAGCTCGCCCAACCTGCCTGACTGGACACCGGGCACGCTTCTCGCGCTCAACGCCATCCTCGGCGCGCTAGGAGCCGCACCAGTCGTCGCGGCCATCACAGGCTGGCGGCGCGACCATGTCCTGATCAGTTCACAACTGATCATCGGGGCCGGATACGGATGTGTGCTTCTCGCGGGACTCGTCCCGCCCGCCCTGAGCATGGCCTTCGCCCTGCTGGCCGCGGTACTCGTCACCACCACCGAACTGATCCAGGGTCCCGTGGTGTCCGCCATCGTCAACGAGTCCGCAGGCGACCAGGATCGTGGACGCTACATTTCCGTCTACCAGATGACCTTCAGCGTCGTCGACATCATCGCGCCCATCGCGCTCACCACAGCCCTGACCTACGGCCCGTTCGCCACCTGGCTACCGCTGATCATCATCGCCGCCCTGGACGCGATCGTTCTCCTTCGCCTCTCCCGACACCTGTCAGCCCTCGTCCTGCGGATCGGACACACAGCCGTCCCGGATCCCACCACCCGACCGATCGAGGCCGATGGGCTGTAGCAGTCCTGACCCGGAGTGCTACGAATCGGGCATGTCGACGACGCCGAGATCGGTGGAGATCGCAGCAGCGGCTTTCTGAACGGCGGCGATGATGCTCGGCAGTGCATCCTCGGTGAGGTCGCGGGAGAATCCCGTCACGCCCACCCCGTAAGCCACCCGCTCGGTGGCGTCGAATACCGGTGCCGCGACACAGCCGATGTCGGCCTGTTCCTCCTCGTCCTCGAACGCATATCCGCGGGCCCGCGTCGCCGCGAGCTCCTTGCGGAAGCCCTTCACCGTCGGACGTCGGGCGTTCGGCCCCGATCCGGCGACGAGCTGGTCGAGCAACGGGTCGAGGTCGGCGTCGGGCAGGTGGGCGGCGATCGCCCGGCCGAGTGCGGTCAGGTTGAAAGGAGCGACCTTGCCGATGAACGTGTCGAACTGGATGAATCCGGGTGTCGCCGCCTTCGCGACGTAGACGATCGTGGTGCCATCAAGAGCGCCGAGGTGCGCTGGCATGCCGACGGCATCGCTCAGGATGCGGAGATGCTGGCGGGACACGTTGGCGGGATCGATCTTGCGGACCAGGCGCGAGGCCATGGCATAGAGCCTGAGGGTCGGCTGCCAGAAGTGGCTCCGTCCCACGATCTGGCGGCCGGCGTACCCGCGTTCCTCGAAGGTCTGGACGATCGACGCACACGTCGCCAACGGGACACCCGCGGTCTGCGCGAGCATCGTCAACGTCAGCGGGCCTTCGGCCTCGATCAGGGTTTCGAGGACGGTCAGGGCGCGGTCGGTCGACGGCGAGGCCGGCCGTGCTGCTGGCTTAGCGCTCACAGTGGCCCCCTTGCTCCCGTGTCCGCTGGTTCCTACGACATATCGAAGATTAGCCTGGGCAGGTCAGTCCGCCACGACACCCTCCAGTTCGAGCGTGTCCGCGTAGTGACACCGGGCGCCATGGCCCGGAAGCAGCGGGGCCAACGCTGGTTCCTCCGCGTCGCAGCGGTTCTGGACGTACGGACAACGCGGGTGGAAGGTGCAGCCCGGCGGCGGGCTCGCCGGGTCGGGAACCTCGCCCCGCAAGGGGATGCGCTTCCTGCTCCCCCGTAACCGAGGATCGGGAAGCGGCAGGGACCTCAGGAGGGTCTCGGTGTAGGGGTGGCGGGGGCGTTCGAACAGGTCGTCGGTCGGCGCCTCCTCGACGATCCGCCCCAGGTACATCACGGCAACCCGGGAGCAGAGGTGCTGGATCACGGACAGATCGTGCGAGACAAAGACGTAGGTCAGGCCGAGCTGTTCCTGCAGATCGTCGAGCAGGTTGAGGATCTGGCTGCGTACGGACACATCCAGGGCCGAGACCGCCTCGTCGGCGACCACGAGTCGCGGCCGGGTGATCAGGGCCCGGGCGATCCCGATGCGCTGCCGCTCCCCGCCCGAGAACGCGTGCGGGTAACGCCGCATGTACTCCGGCCGGAGGCCGACGAGCCGCAGCCCTTCGGCGACCCGCTCGCGGAGCTCCTCGCCGCGGGCAAGACCGCCAGCCAGCAAGGGTTCTCCGACGATCTGGAGCAGCGTCATCCGCGGGTTGAGCGAGGAGTTCGGGTCCTGGAAGACGGTACGGATCTGCCGGCGGTAGGGAAGGAGCTGCCGCCTGCCCATCGCCGCGAGGTCGACAACCCTGCCGTCGTCGTGGCGATAGCGAAGCTCGCCCGTCGTCGGCTTGTACGCCCGGAGGATGCAACGCCCCAGGGTGGTCTTGCCACACCCGGACTCGCCGACCAGGCCGAGCGTCTCCCCCCGACGCAAGGTCAGGTTGACATCGGAGACGGCGTTGACGGTCATCCGCCCGCCCATCCCCAGCAGGCCGTGACCGACGTGGAACCGCATCGACAGGTGCCGGATGTCGAGCAGGGTCTCGGGATCGGCGCCCGGGTCCGGCACCTCCGGGCGCTCGCGGTCCACCGGTAGCGCGGTCATCTGGCCACCTCCACTGCGGCTGTCGTCGTACCGTCCCTGAGGGCGGCAGGCGACTCGTACAGCAGGCAGCGGACCGACCGTCCGCCGCCGTGGCCGCCCGCCGGAGGGTCGGCCACCAGCGTCGACGGGAGCATCGTCTCGCAGACCCCCGCCATGGCGTCACGGCACCGGGTGTGGAACGGGCAGCCGGTCGGACGCTCGTACGGGTGCGGCACCAGTCCGGTGATGGTGGCGAGCCGCCGCCTGGCACGTGGGCCGACGACCGGCACCGACTCCAGCAGAGCCCTGGTGTACGGATGCCGCGGAGCGTGGAAGACGTCGTCGACGCCGCACTGCTCGACGACCAGGCCGAGATACATCACCGCCACGTTGTCGGCGATCTCGGCGACCACGCCGAGGTCGTGGGTGATGAAGACGACGGCCATGTCGGACTCCGCCCGAAGCTCCTGCAGCAGCTCGAGGATCTGGGCCTGTGTCGTGACGTCGAGCGCAGTCGTGGGTTCGTCGGCGATGAGCAGCTTCGGTCGGCAGGCGAGCGCCATCGCGATCATTGCGCGTTGCCGCATGCCGCCCGACAACTGGAACGTGTACGCGTCGATCCGGCGTTCCGGCCGTGGGATGCCGACCCTGCGGAGTTCCTCGATCGCGCGGTCGCGTGCCTCACGCTTCGACACGTCCTCGTGGGTACGGATGTTCTCCGCGATCTGGTGCCCGATCGTGTGCACCGGGCTGAGCGACACCATCGGCTCCTGGAAGATCATCGCGACCTCCCTGCCGCGGATCTGCCGCACCGCGGTGCCCTTGGGGTCGAGGAGGGCCAGATCGAGTACGCCGTCCACGGCAGCTGCGACGGCGGCCCGATCACGCCGCGACGGATGCCGGGTCGTCAGAACCGGGTGATCGGTGCCGAGCTGCAGGAGCACCTCACCGGCGACGATACGACCGGGGCGTTCGACCAGTTGCAGGATCGACCGGGCGGTGATGCTCTTGCCACAGCCGGACTCCCCGACGATGCAGAGGGTCTCCCCGGGCCGAACCGTGAGGTCCACGCCGTCGACGGCCCGCACGAGTCCTTCGTCGAGTGCGAAGTGGGTTCTCAGCCCCCGGACATCGAGCAGCGGTACACCCTTGTTCTCGGCGTCGGTGGTCATCGTTCCTCCCCTCAGGTCTCGTACGGATCGGCGGCGTCGCGGAGGCCGTCGCCGGCGAAGTTGAGGGCCACGACCGCGACGATGACGGCGGCACCGGACAGCAGCAGCCACGGAGCGGTGGACAGCACCCGGATGTTCTGGGCGTCCTGCAGCAGCACACCCCAGCTCACCACCGGTGGTTGCAGCCCCAGGCCGAGGAACGACAGTGCCGTCTCGCCGAGGATCATGCCGGGAATGGTCAGCGTGAGGGTGGCGATGATGTGGCTCGTGAACGCCGGAAGCATGTGCCGGTTGATGATCCGCAGCCGGCGTACGCCGTCCAGCTCGGCGGCGAGCACGTAGTCCTCGGACCGGATCTGCAGGAACCTGCTGCGGACCACCCGCGCCAGACCGGTCCACCCGATCAGGGACAGGATCAGGGTGATCGCGAAGTAGGTCTTGATCGGCCCCCATCCGGGTGGCACGGCCGCGGCCAGTCCCAGCCAGAGCGGCAGGGTCGGTACGGACATGATGAACTCGGTGATGCGTTGGATCACGGTGTCGGTGGTGCCGGCGAAGTAGCCGGAGATCCCGCCGAGCAGAACGCCGAGGACGAGGCCGACGAGGACCCCGATGAGCCCGACCGACATGGAGATCCGCGCGCCGTAGATCAGCCGGGTCGCGAGGTCGCGGCCCTGTTCGTCGGCACCGAGGGCGTAGAACGGCCTGCCGGGCTCCACCGGCCCGAAGAGGTGGATGTCGCTCGGCACCAGGCCCCACAGCTTGTACTCCTCGCCCTTGGCGAGGAAGCGGAGCGGGATCCGCTCGGACGTGTCGACGGTGAACTCCCGCACCATGGTCTCCGGGTTGGCCCGGGTGTCGTAGTCGTGGACGTAGAGATGGATGCCGCCGTCGAAGGAGACGTGCACCCGCTGGGGAGGTGCGTACGAATAGGTGGCCCGATAGGAGTCCGGCGTCGCCGGTGCCCAGAACTCACAGAACGCCGCGGTGAGATAGATCAGGCCAAGCACGACAGCACCGACCACCGCGAGCTTGTTCCGGCGGAACCTCCACCACACCAGCTTGTACTGCGGCGCCTGCTTCATCGGTAACCCTCCCGTACCCGCGGGTCGACAAGGGCGAGCAGGATGTCGGAGACCAGCGTGCCGAGGACGGTGAGGACGCAGGCGATGAAGATGATGCTGCCGGCGAGGTACATGTCCTGGCTCTCCAGCGCCCCGAGCAGCAGCGGCCCGGTCGTCTGCAGACCGAGGACGGTCGCGACCAGCACCTCGCCGTCGAACAATGCGGGGATGAGCCAGCCGATGGTGGCGATGAACGGGTTCAGGGCAACGCGGACCGGATAGTGCGCGATCAGCCGGCGTTCGGAGAGCCCGCGGGCCCGGCCGGTCACGACGTACGGCTTGTGCAGCTCGTCGAGCAGGTTGGCCCGCAGCACGCGGATCGTCCCGCCGATGCCGCCGAGGGACAGCACCAGGATCGGCAGCCAGACATGGTCGAGCAGGTCGAGGATCTTGCCGAGGTTCCACCCGGCACCGACGTACTCCGGGGAGAGCAGGCCGCCCACACTCCTGTCGAAGTAGCGGAACTGGAGGTACGCGACCGTGAGTGCCAGCAGGAATCCCGGTATCGCGATGCCGAGGAAGGCGACCGCGGTCATCACGTAGTCGCCGACGGAGTACTTGCGGACTGCCGAGTAGATTCCCGCCGGCAGCGCGACCGCCCAGGTGAACAGCAGCGTGGTGACGCCGAGGGCCAGGGTGAGCGGGAGACGCTCGGCGAGCAGCGACGACACCGAACGCCCGTACTCGAACGACTGGCCGAAGTCGCCGTGGACGAGGATGTTGGTGATCCACGTCCAGTACTGCGCGACGACCGGTTGGTCGAGTGCGTACCTCTCCTTCAGCGCCGCCAACTGCGCCGGATCGACGTTCTGGCCGGTGCGCGACAGGTTCGCCACCACCGTGCTGAGGTAGTCACCCGGCGGAAGTTGGATGATCAGGAACGACACCAACGAGACCAGGAACACCGTCGGTACGACGTAGAGCAGGCGGCGCAGCAGGTAGGCGACCATGGCCGGCGCCCCGGCTCAGGTGTGCTGGTCGGGGTGCTTGAAGTACAGCTGGGACAGGTCCATCGCCGCTTCGTACAACGTCCGGTAGCTGGCAACGGCATCGTCGCGGACGTTGCCCATGTCGCCGCTCACCACGACGGGCGCGAACGCCGACTGGACCGTGCCGATGATCCAGACGTTCTTGTCGTGCAGCTTGAGGATCTCCTGACCGAGGGCGAGCCGCTTGGCGTCGTCGGCTTGCTGCACGAGCTCGTCGTAGAGCACCTGGAGCTGCCGGATGTCACCCTCGGGCTTCATCGACCACTTGCCCTCGGGATCGCCGTACCAGTTGCCGTACTTCGGCGCCCAGTAGGTCAGACCGCTGGTCGGGATGTACCACAGCGAGTCGATGTCCCACAGGTATCCCGCCGGTACGTAGCAGTTGAGGTCGAAGTCTCCGTGCCAGATGCTTGCGTACCAGAGCTCGGCCGAGACGTTCTTGATCGCCATGTCGATGCCGACCTTCGCCCAGTACCGCTTGACGAACTCGAGGATCTGGATGCTTGGTACGCCGACACCGATCGTGAACGTCTGGGCGACCAGCTTCATCGGCTTGCCGTCCGGACGCAGGCGCATGCCGTCGTCGTCGCGCGCGGCGAGCCCTGCCTGGTCGAGGAGGTCGTTGGCTCTCGCCTCGTCGAACGCCGTGAACCGCATCCCCATCCCGTCGAGGTAGTACGGATCCTCCGGCTGCGCGCAGGGATGCTGCAACCTGCCCTGGCCGGCGAACAGCGCGTCGCGCATCTCCTCACGGTTGATCGCCTGCGAGACTCCGGCCCGGAAGTTGATGTCCTGGAACAGCTCGCGGAGCACCGGGTCCGGGTGGCTCTGGTTCAGGTTGAGTGCGTGGAAGAGGCCGTCGGGCTTCCACCGCAGGAACCGGTATCCCTTCTCCTCGGCGTTCCTGATCAGCAGTGGTGCCGACTGGTAGCTCAGGTCCCAGGCCGCGAGGTCGACCTGGCCGTTCGCGGCGCGGAGCCCGAACGCCTCCTGGTCGAGGAAGGTGTAGCTCGCCCCGTCGATGTAGGGCAGCTGCCGGCCGGCCGGATCGACCTTCCAGTAGAACGGGTTGCGCTCGGCGGTGGCGTTGTTTCCCTTGGGCTCCTTGGTGATCCGCCACGCGCCGAGCACCGGCAGGTCGGCGTTCTTCCAGTGGTCGTGCCGGGCGTGGTAGTGGTCGACCCAGGCGTCGACGCCTGCCTCCTCGAGCAACGCGTCCACCTTGTCCTTGCCGGCGATGTCGGGATGGAAGGCGCTCATGTAATGCTTCGGCTGCAACAGCGGGTTGACACCACCGGCCAGCCCGACGAAGCAGAGGTACTTGAGCAGCAGACCGTGCGGTGCGGCGAACTCGATCCGGAACGTCTGCTTGTCCTCCTGCACGAACTTTCCCGGCTTCCCTGCGGTGGACAGCCAGCCGGGAAAGACCGGGTTGAGCTCCTCGTTGAGGTAGACGTTCTCGTAGACGTACATGACGTCGTCGGTCGTGAACGGTTCACCGTCGGACCACCGCACGCCCTCGCGCAGGTGGAAGACGTAGGTGCGGCCGTCGTCCTGGACCTCCCACGACGCGGCGACGCCCGGACTCGGCTCGGGCGGCGTGGTCGGACTCCACTCGACAAGACCCGCCCAACCCATGTACTGCAGGCCGTCACCGTTGAGGTCGATCTGCCCGCGCTGCATGGTTCCGCCGTACACACCGGCCTCGTTCAGCGGCTTGACCACCAGCGGATCCTTCGGGAGGCGCGCGCTGAGTTCCGGCAGCTTCCCAGTCTTGACGAGCTCGGCGAGCATCGGCGCCTCCTTGGCGCCCCTGGCCGCGGCCGCCGGGCCGGCCGCCTTGTCGGGATCGGTAGAGAGGAACGAACAGCCGGTCAGGGCGTACGCACCCGCGGCTGCGCCGCCCAATGACCGGCACAGCGCCAGCAGCTCTCTGCGGGAGTAACTCGAGGTCTTCCTGATGGACATCCGGCCCCTCCTCGTGGTTCACGACCGAAGGCGACTCTTCGAAACCTGAGATACATATACGAGATACGAGATGATAGCGCGAAGGGGCTTGCGTGGCCACAGTCCAGCCACCTAGCATTCTTCGAACATACAGACATGTATACGAAATCCGAGAGACCAGTCGCAGGCCGTTCTCGGCACAGCTCGTGGCCGTCGGCCCCACGGACCCGGAGGTCCCCATGGCAGGCACCCACCGGGCGGCGCACCTGATCCCGCGCGGCGGCATTCGGGCGTCGCAGTGCGGCGGCAACACCGTCGGCGCCACCCTCCGCGAACCCGACGCCCGAGCGGACGGCTACCGCCACATCGACACGCCGGCCATGATCGCCAAGCTCGTCGAACTCGGCGCCAACACCTACATCTACGGCGTCTGGGACTCCCCCACCGACTGGGACGACCTGCGGCTGGAGTTCGCGCCCACCGCCGCCCGGGCCGGGATCGACATCTGGGTCTATCTCGTACCACCGAGTGAGACCGACCGGCACGGCGGTCGCGCCTCCCGTCCGTACGTCATGGACTATCTCGCCTGGGCCCGCGCCTGCGCGGAACTCTCGGTCGAGCAGCCGAACGTCAAGGCGTGGGGCATCGACGACTTCGAGTTCAACCAGGACACGTTCACGCCCGACTACGTGGCGCAGATGCGGAAGATCGCGCAGGACATCAACCCCGACCTGGCGTTCTACCTGTGCACCTACTACTACGCGGCGACGAGTGCGGAGTTCCTCGGGAAGTACGGACCGTACCTGGATCTGGTCCTCTATCCATTCCTCGACGGGCACCAGCTCAACACCGTCGTCGCGGACAGCGTCGGTCCGTGCCTCGACGAGATCCGCGCGGCGGTGCAGCCGTACGACCTCGGGGTGGTCCTGCTCGCCTACACCGGACGCTTCCTCGACGCCTGGAACGAACCGAGCCCCGACTACAACGCGGCCGTCGTCCGCACCGGTCTCGAGTACGCACGCGACGGTCGGATCGCCGGCGTCACCGCCTACGGCCTGCAGCTCGACGACGCGCCCACGCTCTCCTCGACGAACAAGGCGATGTACGGCAAGGGCCGGCTGAGCTTCCTGGTGCCTCCGGTGCGGACGACGGAGGGCGCGTACGCCGAGGCCGCCCAGCTCGTCACGGTCGATCCTGGTGCCCCTCGGCACGAGCTTTCGTTCTGGCACAACGACGTCTTCAGTGGTCGGTTCGGCGAGCCCGGCACGCACCTCAAGCAGGTGCTCCTCGACGGCGAGATCATCTGGTCCGAGGACGTACGCCAGCACGGGTTCGCCCTCTGGCAGCAGTGCTCGACGTTGCACGGCCCGATCGACGTGACCGACCGGCTGCGGGGAAAGACCAGCGCCACCCTGGCGTTCCGGCTGCACGAGGCGCGCGGTGACGAGGTGTTCCCGGTCGACGTCGGGTTCGACCACATCGAGACGATCGGCTTCACGGTGGAGAATCCGGGGTTCGAGACCACGGACGGATGGACCCTGACCAGCAGCCACGGAGTGCCGGTTTCCAGCATCGACCTGTTCGTGCCAGACCGGCCGCGGAAGTCCTTCGCCGCGGTAGCCGCCGAGTACCACGCGGCGGCAGACCGGCCCGGTTGAGGCCAGGACCAGGCGGTCGCTTCGACATGGATGAGATCCGGATCGGTGTGGCTGGCCTCGGGCCGCGTGCGCGCGGCACCTGGATCCCGTTGCTCCAGCGGATTCCGGGGTTCCGGATCACCGCACTGTGCGACCCGCTCGGCCCGCTGCTGGACCTTGCGCGGGCGCGGATGGATTCGCCGTCGACGGTCCAGACCTACCAGGCGTACGACGAGCTGCTCGCCGATCCGCAGGTCGACGCGGTCGCACTCACGGTCCGGAGCGCGCGTCAAGGCGACCTTGCCGCCCAGGCACTGGAGGCCGGAAAGCACGTCCACGCGGAGGTCCCCGCGGCCCACTCGATCGAGGACTGCTGGCGGATCGTGCGCGCGGTCGAACGCACCGGCCGGACCTACCAACTGGCCGAGCAGACGCGGTACTGGGGTTTCGTCGACGTCTGGCGCTCGTTGGTCGCGTCCGGCCAGCTCGGCCGGATCACCCTGTGCGAGGGGCAGTACTTCCACCACCACGTCGCAGGGATGTTCCAGGACCCGCACACCGGCGACCTGCTCGGCCCCGACGCGCTTTCGGCCCATCCCGACGCTCGGCCGACGTGGGCGCAGCAGATGCCGCCGATCCATTACCTGCCGCACGAGCTGGGTCCGATGTTGCGGGTGCTCGACGACCGGGTGACGCAGGTGGTGGCCATGGGCACCGACGCCCACAGCGCCGTGGATCCGGCCATCGCCCAACCGGACATGCAGGTGGCTCTCATGCGTACCCAGAAAGGCACTCTCCTGCGGATGGCGGCGAGCTTCGCCCAACCGCATCCGGACGGCAACTGGCACTGGTACCAGGTCCTCGGCACCGGCGGACGGGTGGAATGGTCGCGCGGTGCCGGCGACCGACCGAAGCAGTGGCTCGCCGGTGCGGAGCTGTCCGACCTCACCGAGGCCGACTGGAGCTACGCACGCACCGACGTACCACCGGAGGCTCGCGGCAGCGGCCACGGCGACGCCGACTACTACACCCACGTGGCGTTCCGGGACGCCGTGCTCGCTGGCCGGCAGCCAGACTTCGACGTCTACCAGGCGATGGACACGGCCGCGCCCGCGGTACTCGCCGCGGAGTCGATCGCGCGCGGAAGCGAACTGCTGAGCGTCCCGGACTTTCGGCCACACCCCGGACGGCAGAAAGGAGAGGGCACATGACCATCGGTGTGGTGGTGAGCCCGGAACAGGACGTCGGACGGTTCGGACCTACCTGGTCGAGATTCTGCAGGCCGAAGGCTTCGCCGACCACGAGGTGGTCGAGCTGGCCGACCGGACGCTCGGCGACCTGACTGGCTACGACGTCGTGGTCGTCGCGCGGATCCGCCCCACCAAGGCGCAGGCGGCCCGGCTGCTCGACCACGCAGCGGCCGGTGGCCGGCTGGTCCTCGTCCGCCCGTCGTACCTTCTCGCGCGCACCCTCGGCGTCCTCTCGACGCACACGATGGTGGCGCCCGCGTACGTACGGCCGGGAGCCGAGAGTCCGCTCGCGAGGGGCGTGCCCCAGGAAGCGATCGAGACGCACGTGCCGGCTGATGCGTACGCACCCGACGCGCTGCCCGATGGTGCGGTGACCGTGGCGCGGCTCCATTCCGATGTCGGCACGTCGACCGCCTTCCCGGCCGTCGTCGAACTGCCCTACGGCGCGGGCCGCGTGGTCGTGTTCACCTACGACCTGCCGCACGCCGTCGCGCTGATCCGGCAGGGCGACCCTGGCCGGATCGGTGGCCACGGACTGGGGGCGGGCGAGCCCTACCGCATCCAGGATCTGCTCACCGGCTTCGCCGACCCACGGTGCTGGCACCTTCCGCAGGCCGACATCCACGCGATGCTGCTCGGCAACGCCGTCAACCACGTCGCCCGCCATCCGCAGCCGCGGTGGTGGTACTACCCGACGCCTGAGCTGCGGAGCGTTCTCGTCCTGGACTCCGACGACGACTGGTCGGCTGCGGAGCACTTCGACGAACTCATCGGGGCGGTCGAGTCCCACGAGGGACACCTCACGGTCTACCTCATGTCGGGCACGACGCGCGGCACGGTCGCCACCCCGGAGAAGGTCGCGGCGTGGCGCGAGCGTGGCCACTCGTTCGGGATCCACCACGATCCCTCCGATCCGGCGTACGGCGGAGAGGACCAGGAGGAGATCCTCCCCGACGTCGTACGCAAGGACGTCGCTGAGTTCGCGCAGGTCTGCGGCGGGATCCCGGCGACGAACCGCAACCACTGCGCGGTGTGGAAGGGGTACGCCGATCTGCCGAAGCTCTACGCGGAGCTCGGGATCGACATGGACCTCAACGCTATGAACGTCGGCCCGTCATGGCTTGCCCACCTCACCGGGTCCGCCCGACCGATGCGGTTCGTCGACACCGACGGCACGGTGATCGACTGCTTCCAGCAGGCGACTCAGGCCTATGACGACCTTTCCGTCAAGGAGTTGTTGACAGCGGATCCGCTCGGCCAGGCTGGCCTGACTCGTCGACTGATGGAGGAGAAGGTCGACCGCTACTTCAGCCCTCTGTCGATGCTGTCCCATCCGGTGTCGTTCGCGACCTACTCCAGCACCTACATGCACCAATGCTGGACGTCGGCGCGCGAACTGGGGATGCCGATCTGGAGCGCGTACGAATGGGCGGCGTTCACCCGGGCCCGCGACGCCGCACGGATCCACGACACCCGGTGGGACGGCGCGACCTTCTCCTGCCAGGTGACGGGCCGGTCGCCTGCCGGAGGCCTGACGCTGGTGCTTCCGGTACCCCTCACCCGAGTGCACGAGGCGGCGGTCGACGGCGAACCGGCGAGGGTCGGCGGGCTGGAGATGTTCGGCTGGCCGTCGGTCCTGGTCCATGTCGAGCTGGACTCCGGCCACGACCGCACCCGCCACGTGTCGGTCACCCTGCACCCGGACGCTGGGTGACCGGGCCAGGCTGC
The DNA here is from genome assembly GCA_050700915.1 of Actinopolymorphaceae bacterium. Taxonomy (GTDB): domain Bacteria; phylum Actinomycetota; class Actinomycetes; order Propionibacteriales; family Actinopolymorphaceae; genus Thermasporomyces. Next base: position 18,986 of record JBOHED010000663.1, read on the forward strand.
GCAACCGTCAGGACGACGCAACTGGGCCGAGGGCAGGAAGCAGGTCGGCGAACTCGGCGAGCATCCGGTCGATCATCGCGACCTCCTCGGCGTCGAGATGATGCGCCGGCGCCCGGCAGTGCGCACTCTCGAACAGCCCGCGGCGTACCGAGACCAGCTTCTCCGCCGCGATGATCAGCTCGGTGTCGAGCATCCAGTAGCAGATGTACGGAAGCAGCCGCCGATGCAGTTCGGTCGCGCCCTTGAGGTCGTTCCGCTCGAACCGGCGCCAGATCTCGACGTAGACCTCGGTGAGCGAGCAGCCCGGCTGGACCCCGATCGCACCGCGACGTACGGCGTCGGGAAGCTGCACACCGGCGTACCCCACCAACGCCGGTAGTGCAGGATCCTGGGCACCGAGCGCGGTGATGAACGCACCGGGTGGCGTCGACTCGACCTTCACCAGGGCGAGGTTGGGCAGGTCGCGCGCGATGGCCGCGATCGTCGTCGCGTCGAGGCTGGTGCCGGTCTGGTGTGGTGCGTACTGCAGGACGACCGGTGTCGGCGCCACCGCCTCCAGGACGGCGCGGACGTGCCGGCGCACAGCGGCGGGCGAAGGGCCGAGGAAGTACGGCGGCAGCAGGTTGATCAGGTCGGCGCCCGCGTCGACGAACCGGCGCGCATGAGCCACCGCCAGTTTGGTGGCATGGTCCTGGACGGCGATGACCGCCGCGACGTCCGGGCGGTCGCGTGTCTGCGCGAGCAGGATCTCGGCGAGCCGCCAGCGCTCGTCGTCGGTGAGCTTGTGGAACTCCGAGGCGAATCCGGGAAACATCACGCTGGTGACCCCGGTGCCCAGGACGTAGGCCACGACTCGTGCGAAGCCCGCCTCGTCCAGGTTGCCCCGCTCGTCGAACGGAACCTCGAGGACGGGCGAAACCCCACGCACCAAGGACTTGTGGGCCGGTGCGGCAGGCCATGGCGCCGCCTGCCGTGGGTCGTCAGTCGCGGTCATCCGTACCCCCGTTTCTCAGCCGGATTCTCGAGGGCCAGTCTTCGGGTATCTCAGTTTTCGGTATCTCAGGCATATTTCTCGTATTCCGTACGACGCCATTCAACCACAGTGGAACGGCTGGAGAAAGGTCATGCCCAGCACGACGGCAGGTGGCGGCCAAGGAGGCGTGCGACCACCCCGCCGAGGACGCTGGCGCGTTGCTGCTCGGTGATGCCTCTCCAGTCCTGGACGCGGGCAAGCTCCGCACGCGGCACGGTGTAGGGGGCATCGGTCGAGAACACGCACCTGTCCGCGCCGATCTCCTCGTCGCGGGCGAACTCGCTGAGCACGGTGTCCCAGGGCGCGTACGACGTGTCGGCGTACAGGTTCGGCGCATGCCGCAACGCCGGCGCGGCATCGATCCAGAAGTCGGTCGCGCCGCTCTTTCCCATCAGGAACGACAGCGTGGGATGGCGGCGGGCCAGTGTCGCGACCGGGAGCGGCAGGGCGCTTGGTGGCGTGCCGGTCCGGAGGTAGACGAGCCACTCCTGCTCCGCCGCGAAGGTGAGCAGCGGATCGAGCAGCCCGTCGAGGACGTCGAAACCCTGCAGCACCGGGTCGACGGCAAGTGCCACGGCGCCCGCATCCCGCGCCCGGGCGAGCTCGTCGACCGCTCCCGGGCCCGCCCACGGGTTGGCGACCGCGTACGCGGCGAGGCGTCCGTCCGAGGCAAGGGCGGCTTGACAGACCGCCTCGTTGCCCTCCCGGTTCGCATACGCGGTGCTGCGCTCGGCAGGAGCGACGAGTGCGCGGTCGACACCGAGTTCAGTCATGGTGGCGAGAAGGTCGTCGACCCCGAGAGCGACCTCGCGGCCGACACCAAGCCGGACATGCGCGTCGATGATCACGGCGTTGCCGCCAGTTCCGGCTGCCCCAGTCCGAGTGCGGACAGGGCGTCGGCGTGGATGATCCGTTCGATCGCCTCCGCCGGCACGCGCGGGAGTTTCGTTCCCTCCACGATGTCGTTCACCGCGCGCAGGCCCGCGATCGTCTCGCTCGAAGTGGAGATCGGATAGTCCGAGCCGAACAACAGCTTGTGCGGTACGCCCCACTCGGTCGCGAAGGTCAGTGCCTCCCACGCCAGCCACGGCCGCAGATAGACCGACGACACGTCGGCGTAGACGTGCGGGTGCTTGCGGATCACCGCGACCGTCTCCCGTACGAACGGATGGCCCATGTGCGCCATCACGACCCGCAGCTCCGGATGCGCCAACGCGATGTCGTCCATCACCAACGGATAGGTATAGCTCAACGGTGCTTCACGAATCGGCGACGTGCCCTGGTGGAACAGGATCGGCAGTCCGACCTGTTCGCAGTGCGTGTAGAACGCGTGTGCCTGCTCGCACAGCGGATCGAAGTTCTGGTAGTTCGGCCCGAGCTTCACGCCGACCAGACCGAGCTCACGGCACCGCTCGACCTCGTCGTAGACACCGGGCTCCAGTGGATTGACCGACATGAACCCGATCCGCTTGTGAGGCGCGTCGGCGACGAACTCCGCGGTCGCGTCG
>JBOHED010000664.1:0-3146 GCA_050700915.1 Actinopolymorphaceae bacterium
CGCGGTCGCCGAGACGGGCATACCGCTCGCGGTGATCCCCGCCGGCACCGGGAACGATCTGGCGCGGAGCCTCGGCATCCCGGTCCGGGACCCGCTGGCGGCGGCCGACATCGTGGTGGCCGGTCACACCAGGTCCCAGGACCTCGGCCGGGTCGTGAGAGCTGACCGGGACCCGGCCAGCGGCACCAGGGCCAGCGCGTCCGGCTGGTTCGCGACGGTCCTCTGCGCGGGTTTCGACTCGCGGGTCGCCGAGCGCGTGACCCGGATGACCTGGCCGCACGGGCGGCTGCGCTACGACCTCGCGTCGGTCATCGAGCTCGGCAAGTTCCGCCCCCAGCACTTCGGGCTCGAGTTCGACGGAGAGACCGAGAACCTCGATGCACTCCTGGTCGCGGCGGGGGTGACCAACTCCTACGGTGGCGGGCTGCGCATCTGTGAAGGTGCCGATCCCACCGACGGGCTCCTGGACATCGCCGTGGTAGGGCCGCTGCCCCGGCGCGACCTGGTGCGGGTCTTCCCGAAGCTGGCCAAGGGCACCCATGTCAGTCACCCGGCCGTGACGATGTACCGCGCCAAGCGGCTGAGCCTCGCCTCGGCCGACCTGGTGTCCTTCGCCGACGGCGAACGGATGGCTCCGCTCCCCGTCACTGTCGAGTGCGTTCCCGGTGCGTTGCGGGTCTTCGCGCCACCGCCGCGCTGAGACCGGGCGCTCCGATCACGGAGCCGTACGGGGATGCCCTCGCCGGACTCGGTGGAAGAGGGCCGTAGCCTGGAGGGCATGAGCTCCCCGGCGGAGCGGTATGCCCGATTCCGCGCCGACAGCCCGCAAGTCCGGTCGTTTCGACAGCTCTACACCTTCACATTCGACCCGTTCCAGGTCACCGCCTGCAAGGCGCTCGAGGCAGGCAAAGGCGTCCTGGTAGCGGCCCCGACCGGTTCGGGCAAGACGGTGGTGGGCGAGTTCGCCATCCACCTGGCCCTGGAGTCCGGCGGCAAGTGCTTCTACACCACGCCGATCAAGGCGCTGTCGAACCAGAAGTACACCGAGCTGGTCAACCGTTACGGACCCGAGAAGGTCGGCCTCCTCACCGGTGACAACACGATCAACGGCGAGGCACCAGTCGTCGTCATGACGACCGAGGTCCTGCGCAACATGCTCTACGCCGGATCGTCGACTCTCGCCGGACTGGCGTACGTCGTGATGGATGAGGTGCACTACCTTGCCGACCCGTTCCGCGGTGCCACCTGGGAAGAGGTGATCATCCACCTGCCCGAGTCGGTGCAGGTCGTGTCGCTTTCGGCGACAGTGTCCAACGCCGAGGAGTTCGGCGAGTGGCTCGCCACCGTCCGCGGCGAGACCGAGATCGTCGTCGAGGAACGCCGGCCGGTGCCGCTGTTCCAGCACGTGATGGTCGGGCGCCGGACCTACGACCTGTTCGCCGACACCGGTAAACCCGACGCCCGACCGCAGGTCAACCCGCAGCTGGCCCGGGTCATCCGCGACCACTGGCGGTTCGCCCGACGGCACGACCGCGGACCGCGGGGGCGGGGTGGTGGGCGGGGTAACCGCGGCGGCAGCCGGATCGCATTCACACCGACGCGTCACCAGGTCGCGGAGAAGCTCGAAGCGGAGGCGCTACTCCCGGCGATCATGTTCATCTTCAGCCGGCAGGGCTGCGACGCCGCCGTCCTGCAGTGCCTCTACGCCGGCATCCGGCTGACGACGCTTGCCGAGGCCGACGAGATCCGGGCGTACGTCCAAGCACGATGCGCCGACCTGCCCGAGGAGGATCTGGCCGTCCTCGGCTACGCCGAGTGGCTAGACGGCCTCGCCCGCGGAGTCGCCGCCCACCATGCCGGAATGCTGCCGACGTTCAAAGAATGCGTGGAGGTGCTCTTCGCCCAAGGGCTGGTGAAGCTGGTCTTCGCCACCGAGACCCTCGCCCTCGGCATCAACATGCCCGCCCGGTCGGTCGTTCTCGAACGCCTGGTGAAGTGGAACGGCCAGGCTCATGCCGACATCACGCCGGGCGAGTACACCCAGTTGACCGGGCGGGCCGGCCGGCGCGGCATCGATGTCGAGGGGCACGCCGTCGTGCTGTGGCAGCCGAACCTCGAGCCGGCGAGTGTGGCAGGCCTCGCGTCGACCCGCACCTATCCGCTGCGGTCGAGCTTCCGGCCGTCGTACAACATGGCGGTCAACCTCGTCCGTCAGGTCGGCCGGGAGCGGGCGAGGGAGTTGCTCGAGTCGTCGTTCGCGCAGTTCCAGGCCGACCGCGCCGTCGTGGGCCTCGTGCGGCAGGTCCGCCGTAACGAGGAGGCGCTGGAGGGCTACCGCGAGGCGGTGCAGTGCCATCTCGGGGACTTCCTGGAGTACGCCGCGCTCCGTCGTGCCATCACGGATCGGGAGAAGGCTCTGTCCCGCCGTCGCAAGGCAGACCAACGCGCGGAGGTCGTGGACTCCCTCGGCCGGCTACGTCCTGGCGACGTCATCTCGGTACCCGCCGGGCGGCGGGCCGGAGTCGCGGTCGTCCTCGATCCCGGACATGCCGCCGGTGGCGACGGGCCGCGTCCAACCGTCCTGACCGTCGACCGGCGCGTACGGCGGCTGTCGCTCGTGGACTTCCCGCTGCCGGTGGAGTCGCTCACCCGGATGCGGGTGCCGCGTTCGTTCAATCCACGCAACGCCCAGCACCGTCGAGACCTCGCGTCCACGCTCCGGCAGAAAGCACCCGAGGACGGGCGTGAGGCCCGCCGGTCCGGTTCACCGGCCGACGACGACACAACCCTGCACCAGCTCCGAAGCACGCTGCGGGCACATCCCTGCCACGGTTGCGACGACCGCGAGGACCACGCCCGCTGGTCGGAGCGGTTCATCCGCCTGGAACGCGAGACAGAAGGACTGCAGCGCCGCGTCGAACAGCGCTCGAACACGATCGCGCGCCAGTTCGACCGGGTCTGCGAGGTCCTTGACGAACTGTCCTACCTCGAGGGTGACCGCACCACGCCGGCCGGTGATCGGCTGGCCCGGATCTACAGCGAACTCGACCTCGTGGCGGCGGAGTGCCTGCGCCAGGGGACCTGGGACGCGCTGAACCCCGCCGAGCTGGCGGCGTGCCTGTCCACGCTTGTCTACGAGTCACGAA
>JBOHED010000665.1:0-4598 GCA_050700915.1 Actinopolymorphaceae bacterium
CCTCGTTGATCAACAGGTCGGCCAGCAGCGCCCGGACCTTGGTACCCGGGACGGCGACCGGCTCACCGGCGTCGGTCCACACGGCGAGCGGTCCGAGCACGCCGAATCGCATGGGCCACAAGATACAGACCGGTCGGTCGGGCCCCAGCGCGCCGAAGCGGCCCCAGCGCGCCGAAGCGGCTCCGGGGCATGGCCGATCACGTGGCTCTCCGCATTCGCGCCCGCGGGGCTTCCAGCGCCGCTAGTCTCGCGAGAACTGACCCTCTCTCGGCCCTGGAGGACGTTGTGGCGTCTCGGCTCAATCCGTACATCAGCTTCGACGGCAACGCCCGCGAGGCCATGGACTATTACAAGCGTGTCTTCGGCGGCACCCTCGCAATGAACACGTTCGGCGAGTTCGGCGACAAGGACGCCCCCGGAGCGGACAAGATCATGCACGCCCTGCTCGAGACGGACCTCGGTTTCGCGCTCATGGCCGCCGACCTTCCGCCTGGCATGGAACACCGGCCTGGAGACACCATCTCCGTCAGCCTGAGCGGGGACGACGCCGACGCACTGCGCGGCTACTGGACGAAGCTGGCCGACGGCGGCAGCGTGAGCATGCCCCTGGAGAAGCAGGCGTGGGGCGACGAGTTCGGCATGTGCGTCGACCGGTTCGGCGTTCCCTGGATGGTCAACATCTCCCAGCGGCAGGGCTGACTCACCGGTACGCCTTCGCCTGAATGCCGTACAGCTCGGCGTAGGTGCCGGCGGCGGCAATCAGGTCCTCGTGTGACCCGACCTCGACGAGCCGGGAGCCCTGCAGCACAAGGATGAGGTCGGCCATCCGTACGGTCGAGAACCGGTGGGAGACCAGGATGGTGATCTGGCCGGCGGTGGCACCGCTGCGCGCCTGCGCGGCGAAACTCTCGAAGAGAGCGTGCTCGGTCTCGGCGTCGAGCGCGGCGGTCGGTTCGTCGAGGATCTGCAGCAGCGAGCCGTCCCGCATGAACCCACGAGCGAGCGCGACCTTCTGCCACTGCCCGAACGACAGGTCGACGCCGCCGTCCCAGGTGGGTCCCAGCTGGGTGTCGAGTCCGTCCCGCAGCCGGTCGACGACGTCCGCGGCGCCGGCCCGGCGTACGGCGTCCTGCACGGCTGGTCGATCGTCCGCGCGCGGGAGATCACCCACGCCGACCGAGCGGCCGGCGGGGAACTCGAAGGTGAAGAAGTCCTGGTACGCACCCGCCATCCGCGCGCGCCACACCGAAGCCGGGAGGCGCCGCAGGTCGACACCGTCGACGCAGATGCTGCCGCTCGCTGGTTCGTAGAACCTCGACAACAGCTTCATCAGGGTGGACTTGCCGGCACCGTTGTCACCCACGACGGCGATCACCGAGCCGGCCGGCAACCTGACACTGACCTCCTCCAACGCCCACCGGTCGGTGCCGGGATAGCGGAAGGACACGCGGTCGAGCACGATCCCGTCGGCGAGCCGGTCCGGGACCACGCCGTCGGCGGTGTCGCGATGCTCGTCCGCATAGGACTCGAGCCAGACGAGCCGCTGGGACGCGTCGAGCCACATGCGTACGAAGTCGGCGCTTCCGGCCGTCATCGCGACGTACTGCGACAGCCGGCTCCCCGCGGTCACGACCAGCAGCACCGTGCCAGCCGACGCGGACAGCACGGTCGCCGTCACCACCACGGCACCGACGTAGGCGACGGCGAAGAGCGTCCATGCCGCGGCCTGCCACCACGCGGTGTGCCAGCGGGTGCGGGCGAGCGGTGCGTACCACGACTCCCACGCCTCCCGGCGACGCCGGATGAGGTCCGCGCCGATCCGGGAGAGGCGTACCTCCTTGGCCGGGGCCTGCGTGGTGCCCAGCATGAAGAGATGCCGGTGCCGCCGCTCGTACGGCGCCACCTGTTCGTACACCCGCTGCGACACGGCGGAGCGCCGGGCGGACACCCACACCGTCGGGAGCGCGAACGCCAGCAGCAACCCCATCGCCGGGTGCACCGACATCACCAGTGCCAGCGTGATCACCAGCCGCAGCGCCGCGCCGAGAAGGTTGAACAGCGCGAGGTACATGTGGTCGAGCTGGTACGTCTGCTCCTTGAGCACCGAGAGCCGGTCGAGGTAGTCGGGCCGTTCCTGGTGCTCGATCGTCGGGACCTTCGCCTGCAGCCGCGCGACATGCCCCTCGAGCGTCGCGCCGACGCGCATCCGGAACGTGCGTTGGACCCGGCCCGCCTGCGTCTGCAACAGCCACGAACCGACCGCCGAGCAGGCGAGTCCGACGCAGCCCGCGACGACCTTCGCCGACTGGCCCTGCGCGAGCCCGTCGGCGAGCAGCATCAACCAGACCGCGAAGAGACTGTCGGGGACCGCCTCCAGCAGTGCCATTCCCAGCGAGAGGATGATGAGCTTCGGCTCGGCTTCGTACGCGAGCCGCATCGACCGTCGCAGCGTCGGCAATGCGCGCGGCAGCGCCGCGGCCGCGTCGGTCGCCGTGGCTGCGCTGGCCGCCGCCGTCATGACTCCTCCCCGTCGGTACGCCCGTTGCCCTCGGCGCTTCCGTTGCCCTCGGTGCTTCCGTTGCCCTCGGTCCTTCCGTTGCCCTCGGTGCTTCTGTTGCCCTCGGTGAAGCGGGCGGCCTGCAGGTCGAACATCGTCCGGTAGCGCCCACCGGCGGCCATCAGCTCCTCGTGCGAGCCCAGCTCGACCACGCGACCTCCTTCGAGTACGCAGATGCGGTCGGCGTGGCGGACGGTCGAGAACCGGTGCGAGACGAGGATCGTCGTCAGCCCGCGGGTGGCCTTGAGGATGCGGTCGAAGACCTCGGCCTCGCCGCGTACGTCGAGCTGGGCGGTCGGTTCGTCCAGGATCACCACTTGCGCTCCCTGGGCGACAGCCGCCAGCGCGCGGGCGAGGGCCACCCGCTGCCACTGCCCGCCGGAGAGGTCGGTGCCTCCGGCGTACTGCTTCGACAGGACGGTGTCGAGTCCGGCCAGGTCCACCGCGCCAGCCTGTTCGAGTGCGGTGCGTACGACCTCATCCGGTGCACCGGCCGGAGCGACGTTCTCCCGGAGCGGGAGCTGGTAGCGGACGAAGTCCTGGAACGCCGCCGCGATCTGGCCGCGCCACGAGTCCGGTGCGAGGCTGCGCAGGTCGATGTCGTCGGCGCGTACCGTCCCGGCCGTGGGGTCGTAGAGCCGGGCGAGGAGCTTGACCAACGTCGTCTTGCCGGCGCCGTTCTGACCGACGATCGCCAGCGACGTGCCGGCCTCGATGGTCAGGTCGAGGCCGTCGAGGACCGGCCGGGAGTCCGCCCGGTAGGCGAAGGACACGTGGTCGAAGCGGATCTCGCGGGCCGGCAACCCGTGCGCTGACCTGGTGCCGGCGGGAAGATCGCCGACGCTGCGCATGGCGGGTTCGAGCGCCGCCACGACCGGCACCGGGCGCGACCCGTCGGCGAGCCACCAGTCGAACTCCATCGTGGCCAGGGCGCTGACCCCGATCGCCGTACCCGCGTAGGCGACGAGCCGCGACAGGTCCAGGTCACCGGTCGTGGCGGCACTCGCCAGGGCCCAGAAGACGAGGCCGTTGCCGACGACGAGGACGAGAAGGGTGAGGCCGATGGACCGCTCCTTCAGGCGCATGGCCTGCAGGGAGAGGGTGAGCAACGCCTTGCGCCGGTCGGCGAAGCGTTCGGCCGTCCAGTCGGCGAGCCCGAAGAGGCGGATCTCCTTGGCGGCCGGGGAGTCCACCGCCATCCGGTACGCGTACTCGGCGTGCCGCTGGTGGTCCTTCACCTCGTCCGAGCGCCAGTCGTTCCACGCCATGCTGTCCCGCAGCAGGAGGTGCGGCGAGATCCAGACGACGAGCAGGAGCAGCCCGGCCCACCAGTGGAACCCGCAGACGACGACCGCCGAGACGATGCCGGCCCCGAAGCTGACCAACCCCGACCCGATGTAACCCATGCAGACCCGGAGCTGTGGTGAGGTGATCCCCAGGTCGAAGTCACGGGCCAGGCTGAAGTCGCTCGCCAGCTCGGGGTCCTCGAGGTGGGCGATCCCGACCGGCCCCACCGCGGCGGTGGCCAGGCGGTCCTGCAACGTGGCGGCGGTCCGGTCACCCAGGTTCGTCGCCAGCTCGGTGTGCAACGGGCCGAGGATCTGCAGCAGTGCGAAGAGCAGGCCCACCGCCGCGAGCGGCAGCGCCAACGCGCCGCCGACCCCGGTCGACCTGGCGTCGGCGACCGACCCGACCAGCCAGCCGATGGCGACCGCCAGTGCCGGCGGCAGCGCAGCCCGCACCACGATGAGCGCGGACCACACGGCGGCCAGCCTTCGGTCCGCCTGCCAGACGGCGCGGAAGAGCAGCTGGCACTCCGCCGAGTCGCGGAACCGGACCCACCAGGCCGTACGTACAGCAGGGCTCGGCTCGGCCGCTACCGTCATCTCAGGAACCCGCCGGGCGCAGCGGCGCGCTCAGCGTCAAGGCGTACCCGTCGGGGTCGAGAACCCCGGCCTCCCGCACGCCCCACGGCTGGTCGGACGGATCGTTGCTGATCCGGTACCCCGCCGACCTCAGCCGCTCGACCGTGCCGTCGACG
>JBOHED010000666.1:0-2457 GCA_050700915.1 Actinopolymorphaceae bacterium
GCTGATGGCGTTGGCGACGATGAAGAGCATGTCGGGACCGGGTGCAAGGCTGACGAGGGCGACCGCGACGACGAATCCGATGAGGAGCGCGTGGTTCATGCGCCCATCCTTTCCGACGCCTCCAACCCGCGTGGGTCCCCGCCGTGCGTTCAGTCCGCGCGCGGCGCCCGCAGGGGAAGCCGCCACCAGAACCACAGCATCGCGGCGTACACCGGGAGAAGCAGGTAGGAGAACCAGAGCGGGAAGGCGCGGAGGTACTCCGTCGAGTTCTGGACGTACGCGAAGGCAATGTGCATCGGCACGCTGGCCGCGATGTAGAACCACGACGCCCAGTACGCGAGACGCCGGCGCCGACCCATGCCCGCGAAGCGTCGCCAGGCCAGGACTCCCGCCACAGCGGCGTAGGTCATCGGAATCGTCAGGATGCGGTCGAACGTCGGCGTGAAGACATGCGCGATGGTCAGGTCGTCGTCGCCGAGGAGAAGGCGGGTGAGATGGAAGTAGGTGCCCATACCGATCGTGAGCGCGGCGAGCTGCCGGTAGTAGTAGCCGCGCTCGGCGACGGCGGTCAGCCATCCCGCAGCCGGGCCTGGCCGCGTCGATGTCGTCATGAGAACCTCCGGATGCGGGGGATCACTCCCGTTCCATAGCACTATAATCGTAGTGATCAGTGGATCACCAGATCCTCTTGCTCCAGGACGGAAGGGACCTCGGCTCCGATGCGCGCCAACCCCGAGCGACGACAGCAGATCGCCGACGCCGCTGTCCAGGTCCTCGCGCGGGCTGGCGGGCACGGCCTGAGCCACCGGGCGGTCGACACCGAGGCGGGGCTGCCGCGCGGTACGACGTCGAACTTCTTCAACAGCCGGCATGCGCTTCTGCTGGCGGCTGCCGAGCGACTTTCCGAGATCCACTGGGAGTACGTCGACACCCTGCGGCGGCGCATCGACGGCCCGCTGGACCGCGGACGCCTGGCAACCCTGCTCGAGAAGCTGGTCACGGGTGAGAACGCGGAAGCCAGGGTCCGCCTTGTCGCGCGGTACGAACTCTTCCTCGCCGGCGTCCGCGAACCTGGACTCCAGCCCGCCCTGACACAGGTACGCGCGGCCGCACTGGAGACGGCGACCATGCTCCTCGACGCCGCCGGCCTGGCTGAGCCGCACAAGCACGTGAGCCTACTGTCGTCGGTCCTCACCGGTCTGGCCTTCGACCATCTCACCGCACCACCCGAGCTGCGACCCGCCGGCGACACCGAGGCGACCACGACCCAGGTGCTGGACGCGATCTTCGGTCCCGAAGGTCAGTGAGGCGTGCTGCGACGATGGTCCCCGTAACCCGCGCTGACGAACCCGTCGAGGTCGTACCCGCCAGTGCGGAGTGGGCAGCCCAAGCGCGGGTACTTCGGGCGGAAGTCCTTCAGGTATTGGACTCTGGGTACGACGTCGACGTCGAACACATCGGCTCCACCTCGGTCCCCTGCCTCGCCGCCAAGCCGATCATCGACCTGATGGTCGGCTGTCCCGACCCCCTGCGCAGCGTGATCGCCGGCCGGATCGCCGACCAGGCGGGCTATGAACATCTCCGAGATCTCAGCCCAACTGACCGGGAGTATCTCCGCCGGCGCGGGTCACCACCGTGGTCCAACGTTCACGTCGTCGTACTCGATGGTGCGTTGTGGCGCGACAACCTGGCGTTTCGAGACTTCCTGCGTACGCATCCTGACGCGGCCGCGGAGTACGCAGCCGCCAAACGGACCGCGGCCGGCCGGGAGTCCGGCCTGCGGGCGTACTCCGGGGCGAAAGCACGGACGGTCCAGAAGCTCCTCGACCGCGCTCGGCAATGGGCATCCGACACCTCAGGTTCCACAGGTGGCCTGCGCCTCGGCTATGTTCCGCGGATGGACATCGATGTAGCGCCGATCCGTGAGGCGACCGACGAGGCAGTCGAGAGCTTCGGCCGGCTGTTGCCCCAGTTGTCCTCCTCCGCAGCGCCGCTGACGCGGGACGGGCTGCTGGAGATCCTCGGCTGTCCCACCAACACCGTGCTCGTGGCGCGCGCGGGCGGACGGATGGTCGGCGCGTTGACGCTGGTGCTGGTACCGATTCCGACCGGCGTACGAGCATGGATCGAAGATGTTGTCGTCGACACGGACACGCGTGGGCTGGGCGTCGGTTCCACCCTCACCCGTGAGGCGGTCCGAATCGCCGAGGCGGCCGGCGCCCGGACCGTGGCGATCACCGGGGCCGACCTGGTGATGCCGTTCTACGACCCGTCGCTGCCCGAGCGCACCGAGGCGGCCGATCGCCTGATCAGGACGCTGCGCACGGTCGACGGCGTGATCCTGGCCTCGCCCGGCTATCACGGGACGCTGTCGGGCATGGTCAAGAACGCCCTCGACTACGTCGAGGACCTGCGTGACGAGCCGCTGCCGTATCTGGACGGTCGGGCCGTCGGCTG